>CAJWZC010000048.1 GCA_913049915.1 uncultured Colwellia sp. | reverse complement strand
AATAAGATGTCACTGAATAAATTCACAAGTTGTGTGTCTTTATATTCTTATTAATATTAGTAGTCTAGCTATTAATAACCTGATTAAACCTGTTACTTTCGTTTAATCTAGGGGGAAAACAGTGAAATAAGCCCCTGAATTGGGGTTTTTTGTTTTTTTAAGCGTAGTAAATTACGTAATTAAAGATAAAAAAGTAAAGTTTCGCTGGGCTATATGCCCTTTTTTTATATCTAAAATTTATATTGTACTGCTTATGTATTTATCATGAGAGTAGAATAACAGGAGAACACGATTGGCTAAATTTGAGCAAAAACTAACTGACTTATTAAGACCTGCAGTCGAAGAAACTGGCAAAACTCTGCGAGGTATCGAATACATCAGTGCAGGGAATAATTCAGTTTTACGTTTGTTTATTGACCATGAAAATGGCATCAATGTTGATGACTGCGCAGAAGTGAGTCGTCAAGTCGGTGCACTGTTAGATGTAGAAGACCCCATTAGTAGTGAATACAGTTTAGAAGTTTCATCACCAGGTGTTGATTGTCCATTATTTGACTTGTCACATTTTCAAGAAGTCATTGGTGAAACGGTTAATATCAGATTATCAATGCCTTTAAATGGTCGTAGAAAATTTAAAGGACTATTAATTGCCATAGAAAACGACACCTTAATAGTACAAGTCGACAGCATCGATTATGAACTTGCTTTTAGCAACGTAGATAAAGCGAATCTTGTCGTAAAATTTTAAACCTTGAATATATTATAAACAGTTAACATAAATTAAAGGCTAAGTAGCATGAGTAAGGAAATATTACTGGTTGTTGATGCGGTTTCTAATGAAAAAGCATTACCAAGAGAAAGCATTTTTGAAGCAATGGAAACCGCTTTAGAAACAGCTACCAAAAAAAAATATGAAGGTGACATTGAAGTTCGTGTTGCTATTGATCGTATCACAGGCGAGTTTGATACTTTCCGACGTTGGTTAATTGTTGAAGATGGCAATGAACCAATGGAAAACCCTTATGCTGAGATTGGTTTAGCAGCAGCGCAATATTCTGATCCAGAATTAAACGTAGGTGACTATTCGGAAGACCAAATTGAGTCAGTAAAATTTGATCGTGTAACGACGCAAACAGCTAAACAAGTTATTGTTCAAAAAATACGTGAAGCTGAACGTGCTTTAGTAACTGAAGCTTATCAAGAGCACTTAGGTGAGATTGTTACTGGTGTTGTTAAAAAAGCTAGCCGTGAAAGTGTCATTGTTGATTTAGGTAATAATGCAGAAGCGGTTATTTACCGTGATGATATGTTACCACGTGAAACATTTCGCCCTGGTGATCGTGTACGTGGTTTGTTATATGAAATTAAACCTGAAGCACGTGGCGCGCAATTGTTTTTAAGCCGTACCAAACCTGAAATGTTAATTGAACTTTTCCGTGTTGAAGTACCAGAAATTGGTGAAGAGTTACTAGAAATAAAGGGTGCAGCTCGCGACCCTGGTTCTCGTGCTAAAATTGCCGTCAAAAGTAATGATAAACGTATTGACCCTGTTGGTGCTTGTGTTGGTATGCGCGGGTCTCGTGTCCAAGCGGTATCTGGTGAGTTAGGTGGCGAACGTGTTGATATTGTATTATACGATGATAACGTTGCTCAATATGTAATTAATGCCATGTCTCCTGCTGAAGTTGCTTCAATTATTGTTGATGAAGACAAAGGCACAATGGATATTGCTGTTGAAGAAGCTAATTTAGCTATGGCTATTGGCCGTAGTGGTCAAAATATTCGTTTAGCAAGCCAGTTAACTGGTTGGGAACTGAATGTAATGACTGTTGCAGATATGAAAGAAAAACATCAGGCAGAAAACGATAAAGTATTAAATTTATTTATTGATAAGTTAGATCTTGATGAAGATTTTGCAGCATTACTTGCTGAAGAAGGTTTTACTTCATTAGAAGAAATTGCTTATGTTCCAGTAGCCGAAATGTTAGATATTGAAGGTCTAACTGAAGAGATTATTGAAGCGCTTCGTGAACGTGCTAAAGAAGCGTTAACTACGCAAGCACTTGCGAGTGAAGAGACTTTAGAAGGTGCTGAACCTGCGCAGGATTTGCTTGATCTTGCTGGTTTAGAGCGCCACTTAGCATTTGTTTTAGCAAGTCGAGGTGTTCGTACACTTGAAGACTTAGCCGAACAAGGTATCGATGAAATTAGCGATATTGAAGATTTAGATGAAACCAAAGCGGGTGAGCTAATCATGGCGGCACGCAACATTTGTTGGTTTAACGAAGAATAATAACACCGGAGAATAATATAGATGGCAGATATAACTGTAGCAGAACTTGCCAAAGAAATCGGAACACCGGTGGATCGCTTAGTAAGTCAATTGGCTGACTCAGGCGTGAATAAATCGGCTACCGATGCTATTACGCAAGATGAAAAAGAATCCTTATTAGGACACCTTAAAAAGCAACACGGTGATGAGTCGGAAGCAAAACCGAATAAACTCACTTTAAACCGTAAAACTAAGTCTACTCTTACTATGGGTCACGGTAGTAAAGCGAAGTCGGTTAATGTTGAAGTTCGCAAAAAACGCACTTACGTGAAACGTAGTGAAGTAGAAGATGAAAAAATTGCTGAAGAAGCGGCGAAAGCAGAAGCCGAAGCAGTTATTTTAGCAGAAGCAGACGCTAAGTCTAAAGCTGAAGCAGCAGCTAAAGAAGCTGAAAACGAGAAAGGCGTAGCAGCAGCTAAAGCTGAAGTTGAAGCAGAGCGTAAAGCTGAAGCGAAAGTTGAAGCAGCAGCTAAAGCAAAAAATGCAGCGGTAGAAAAAGCTAAAAATATTGAGCAAACACCAGCAAAAGTAGCTGAAACCGAAGAATCGAAAAAACTTCGTTTAGCTCAAGAGAAAGAAGCTGCAGCAAAAGTTGAAGCAGAAGCAGCAGAAGCGGCAGCAGCAGCTAAAAAGCTTGCTGAAGAAAATGAAGGCCGTTGGAAAGAGCAAGAAGCTGAACGTAAAGCGAAAGAAAAAGAAGTAGTACATCTAACTTCTTCTGTCTATGCACAAGAAGCGGAAGATAAAAGTGATACTGCTGATGAAAGTGGTCGTCGACGTAAGAAGAAAAAACCAGCTGACCGTAATGCTCGTGGCCGAAATAGTGGCCGTGGTAAAGGTAAAACTTTATCTTCGCCGGACAGTTTAAAGCATGGTTTTACTAAGCCTGTTGAAACTAAATTACAAG
This sequence comes from uncultured Colwellia sp., assembly GCA_913049915.1. Classification (GTDB taxonomy): domain Bacteria; phylum Pseudomonadota; class Gammaproteobacteria; order Enterobacterales; family Alteromonadaceae; genus Colwellia. Next base: position 24,955 of record CAJWZC010000048.1, on the reverse strand, counting down.
ATATCCGTATCGGTGAAACGATTTCTGTTGCTGAATTAGCTAATAAAATGGCTAAGAAAGGCGCTGAAGTTGTTAAGGCTATGTTTAAGTTGGGCGCTATGGCGACCATCAACCAAGTAATTGACCAAGAAACTGCAGCACTTGTTGCTGAAGATATGGGCTTTGAAGTTGTACTTGTTAAAGAAAATGCTTTAGAAGAAGCGGTACTTGCCGATCGTCAAGATACAGGTGAAGAGATTACTCGTGCACCAGTTGTTACTATTATGGGTCACGTTGATCATGGTAAAACATCACTACTAGATCATATTCGTGAAGCGAAAGTAGCTGACGGAGAAGCAGGTGGTATTACTCAGCATATCGGAGCTTATCACGTAGAAACTGGTCATGGTATGATCACGTTCTTAGATACTCCAGGACATGCTGCCTTTACTGCCATGCGTTCTCGTGGTGCTAAAGCAACAGATATTGTAATTATTGTTGTTGCTGCTGATGATGGTGTTATGCCACAGACAATTGAAGCAATTCAACATGCTCAAGCTTCTGATGCGCCTATTATTATTGCTGTTAACAAAATGGATAAAGAGTCTGCAGATCCTGATCGTGTTAAAAGTGAATTATCACAACATGGCGTGCTTTCAGAAGAGTGGGGTGGTGAAGTTCAATTCTGTCATGTATCAGCTAAAACTGGTCTAGGTATTGACGACTTACTTGATTCTATATTGTTACAATCTGAAGTATTAGAGCTAACGGCTATTGTCGATAAAATGGCAAATGGTGTTGTGGTTGAGTCTAAATTAGACAAAGGCCGTGGCCCAGTAGCTACAGTATTGGTCCAAGAAGGTACATTAAAACAAGGTGATATCGTACTTTGTGGTTTAGAATATGGCCGTGTACGTGCCATGCGTGATGAGAATGGCAAAACTATACAATCTGCGGGTCCATCTATCCCTGTTGAAATTATTGGCTTAAGTGGTGTACCACAAGCTGGTGATGAAGCAACTGTTGTTAAAGATGAAAAGAAAGCACGTGAAGTTGCTTTATTCCGTCAAGGTAAGTTCCGCGATGTTAAGCTTGCTCGTCAACAAAAAGCTAAACTTGAAAATATGTTTGCTAGTATGGCAGAAGGCGATATTTCTGAAGTAAATGTTGTTATTAAGTCAGATGTTCAAGGTTCACTTGAAGCAATCAGTGATTCATTACTTAAACTTTCTACTGATGAAGTTAAAGTGAAAATTATTGGTTCAGGTGTTGGTGCAATCACTGAAACAGATGCAACGTTAGCGGCGGCATCCAATGCCATTGTTGTTGGTTTCAATGTTCGTGCGGATGTTTCTGCTCGTAAAGTTATTGAAGCAGAAAATATTGACTTACGTTACTACAGCGTTATCTACGCTTTAATTGAAGAAGTTAAGCAAGCCATGAGTGGCATGTTAGCACCTGAATTCAAGCAAGAAATTATTGGTTTAGCGCAAGTTCGTGATGTATTTAAGTCACCTAAAATCGGTGCTATTGCTGGTTGTATGGTTACTGAAGGTATTATCAAGCGTAGCGCACCAATTCGTGTATTACGTGAAAACGTAGTTATATACGAAGGAGAACTTGAATCATTACGTCGCTTTAAAGATGACGTTCAAGAAGTTCGCAACGGTACTGAGTGTGGTATTGGTGTTAAGAACTATAATGATGTACGTGTTGGTGATCAGATTGAAGTATTTGAAACAATCGAAATCAAGCGTTCATTATAACTAATATCTCATTGCTAGTCGGAACAACTATTGCGTTGGAAGTACTCATTGACATACGTCAACTCCGTGTTTCCGCCTTATATTTGAACCAACTAGCTTCGAGCTAATAGTTAACTATTTTTCAAAAGGGGCTTATGCCCCTTTTGTGTTAATTATTGATAATTGAAAGTTGTTGTAAATAATAGCTTCATAGGAGTATACGATGGCTAGAGAATATGCCCGTACTGATCGAGTAGGTCAGCAAATCCAAAAAGAAATCGCGACTATTTTAATGCGCGAAATTAAAGATCCTCGCTTAAGTATGACCACTGTATCTGCTGTCGAAGTTACTCGTGATTTAGCTTACGCTAAAGTTTTTGTCACTTTTTTTAATGATAATGTAGATGAAATTAAAGCTTCATTAGAAGTATTAGCAGAAGCTGAAGGGTATATCCGTTCATTGCTAGGTAAACGTTTGCGTGCTCGCATTATGCCGCATTTACGCTTTGTTTATGATAGTTCAATGAGTGAAGGTGTTCGTATGAGTGCTTTGGTAGACCAAGCTGTTGCAAGTGATAAGAATCATGATACACAAGTTGACGATGAACAGGTTGACGACGCAAAAAGTGTTGATAGTGAGCAGGACGAGTCATAAATGGCTAAACGTAGGAAAGGCCGCGCAATAAATGGGGTACTGCTATTAGATAAGCCGCATGGCTTGTCATCTAACCATGCCTTACAATCTGTTAAACGTATTTATTTTGCTCAAAAAGCGGGTCATACGGGCGCATTAGATCCTTTAGCAACAGGTATGTTACCTATTTGTTTGGGAGAGGGAACTAAATTCTCACAGTACTTACTTGATACAGATAAAACCTATCAAGTTACTGCCAAGCTAGGTATTCGTACTACTACTAGTGATGCTGGTGGTGAAATTGTCAGTGAGAAAGAAGTGAATGTGTCAGATGAGCAACTTGCTGCTGCGTTAGATAGCTTTCGTGGTACCACAAAACAAGTACCATCAATGTATTCTGCACTTAAATATCAAGGTCAACCGCTGTATAAATATGCAAGGGAAGGTATTGAAGTACCACGTGAAGCACGTGATATTACCGTGTTTAATCTTGAATTATTACGCTTTGAGCATGATGAAGTTGAATTAAATATTCATGTATCTAAAGGTACCTATATTCGAACTATCGTCGATGACTTAGGTGAACTATTAGGTTGTGGCGCACACGTGGCACACCTTAGACGTTCTACTGTGGGTAATTATCCAATAGACAAAATGATAACCTTACCTGAGCTTGAAGCATTACTTGAAAAAGCTAATGAAGATGAAATAACACCTTCGGATGTGCTTGACCCATTATTACTGCCGATGAATAGTGCGGTAGATGGTATGCACCGGGTATACGTAGATGATATGTCGGCTAACTTTTTACGTCACGGTAACCCAGTACAAGCCTATAACGCGCCTGATGAAGGTAGTGTGCAAGTGTATCTTGGTGAAGATGAAAATGATGTAGACGCTGAATTTATTGGTGTAGGTTTTATTAATGATGATGGTTTAGTCGCACCTAAGCGTATCGTTGTTATATAGAGAATGAGTATAAAGCGTAAACTTAAAGAAAAATATAACGCGTGAATAGTAGTCAATTACTTTAGCTAATAGGGTTGCGAATTAAACTAATCGCTTGCTTTTTAGTTATTGGCTGCTAGAATACGCGCTCTTTCGTCATCAATGCTAAATTAGTGTTTGGCTTGATGCGTATTTTAATCTCTTAACTCACTAATATTTTATTAAATAGTATTGAGAGTAGGGTCAACACACTAAGGATTTTATAATGTCTTTAAATGCTACAGAAAAAGCTGCTATCGTTGCAGAATATGCTCAATCAGAAGGTGATACTGGTTCTCCAGAAGTTCAAGTTGCTTTGTTAACTGCACAAATCAATCACTTACAAGGTCACTTCAAAGAGCACATCCATGATCACCATTCACGTCGTGGTTTATTACGTATGGTTGCACAACGTCGTAAATTACTTGATTACCTTAAAGGTAAGAACGTTGAACGTTATACTGCAGCAATCGCTAAACTAGGTCTACGTCGTTAATAAAACGATTTATACTTACTTTAGAGTACAAAAAGGAGCCTAGTGGCTCCTTTTTTTGTATCTCAAAGTAAGTATATGCTGTTTAAAATGCAAGAAGTAGCCTTTGAAGCTAGCATTCATCTGCTTAGTTAGTATAATAACCGAGAAAATTTTTAAGCATTGCTATTAAGTCTAACTATTAAGTATCACAGTAAGCTTGGCAATCTTGACATTTTTAATTAAAAAACGAAATTAAACCAATCCAAACTGTATAATTTTTTGTTCGACTTAACCTAGTGTTTTATAGCTAAGTGAATAAATAATTGTACAGATTGGTGAATACATCTCATCCATTAAGGAACACTTTATGTTCAATCAAGTTACTAAAACATTTCAATTCGGTAAGCATACCGTAACATTAGAAACCGGCGCTATTGCTCGTCAAGCATCTGCAGCGGTAATGGCAAGCATGGACGATACTTGTGTACTTGTTTCTGTTGTTGCTAAAAAAGAAGCTAAACCTGGACAGGATTTTTTCCCGTTAACAGTAAACTATCAAGAACGTGCATACGCAGCAGGTAAAATCCCTGGTAGTTTCTTCAAGCGTGAAGGTCGTCCTTCAGAAGAAGAAACACTTATCGCACGTTTAATTGACCGTCCAATCCGTCCATTATTCCCAGAAGGTTTCACTAACGAAGTACAAGTAATTATTACTGTTGTTTCTGTTAATCCTGAAATTTCTCCTGATATTATTTCTTTAATTGGTACTTCTGCAGCCTTAGCTATTTCTGGTGCACCATTTAGTGGTCCTGTTGGCGCAGCACGTGTTGGTTATGTTGATGGTCAATACATTCTTAACCCTCTACAGTCTGAACTCCCTGCAAGTCAATTAGACCTAGTTGTATCTGGTACTGATTCTGCTGTATTAATGGTTGAGTCTGAAGCTGATGTATTATCTGAAGAAGTAATGCTTGGTGCTGTTGTATATGGCCATGAGCAAATGCAAGTAGCTGTTTCAGCAATTAAAGAATTCAAAGCAGAAGTTAATACTCCTTCTTGGAATTGGGAAGCTCCAGTTAAAAATGCTGAGTTATTAGCTAAAATTGCTGAGTTAAGTGAAGCGCAAGTAAACGAAGCTTATCAAATTACTGAAAAAGCTGTCCGTTATGAAAAAATTAAAGAAATCCGTACCACAGTAATTGAAACGTTATTAGCACAAGATGCTGATCTTGATGTTCAAGATGCTAAAGATTTATTCCATGATTTAGAAAAAACTGTTGTACGTGGTCGTATTACAGATGGCAACCCTCGTATTGATGGTCGCGATCCTGAATCGATTCGTGCATTAGACGTGATGACTGGTGTTTTACCACGTACTCACGGCTCTGCAGTATTTACACGTGGCGAAACTCAATCGTTAGTAACTGCTACGTTAGGCACACAACGTGATGCTCAGCGTTTAGATACTATCATGGGTGACAAAACTGATACGTTCATGCTTCATTACAACTTCCCTCCATACTGTGTAGGTGAAACTGGTTTTGTTGGTAGCCCTAAGCGTCGTGAAATTGGACATGGTCGTTTAGCTAAGCGTGGTATGTTAGCTGTTATGCCTACGATTGAAGAATTCCCGTACTCAGTACGTGTTGTTTCTGAAATTACTGAATCAAACGGTTCATCTTCAATGGCTTCTGTTTGTGGCGCATCTCTAGCATTAATGGATGCTGGTGTTCCAATTAAAGCATCTGTTGCTGGTATTGCGATGGGCCTAGTTAAAGAAGGCGAAAAATTTGTTGTTCTTTCTGATATTTTAGGTGATGAAGATCACTTAGGTGATATGGACTTTAAAGTTGCTGGTACTACGGGTGGTATTACTGCACTTCAAATGGACATCAAAATTGAAGGTATCACGCAAGAGATCATGCAAATTGCTTTAAACCAAGCAAAAGCTGCACGTACTCATATCTTATCTGTAATGGATGAAGCTATCGGTGGACACAGAGACGATATCTCTCAATTCGCTCCTCGCATTCATACCATGAAAGTAAGCCAAGATAAGATTCGTGATATTATTGGTAAAGGTGGTGCAACCATTCGTCAGTTAACTGAAGAAACTGGTACTACTATTGAAATTGAAGATGATGGTACTGTTAAAATTGCTGCAACCTCTGGTGAGCAAGCTGAAGATGCAATCAACCGCATTAAAGCATTAACTGCCGAAATTGAAGTAGGTACACTTTATACGGGTACAGTAGTTCGTATCGTAGATTTTGGTGCTTTCGTTAATGTACTTCCTGGTAAAGATGGTTTAGTACATATTTCTCAAATCTCTGAAGAGCGCGTTAACAACGTAAGCGAAGTTTTAACAGAAGGTCAAGAAGTGAAAGTTAAAGTACTAGAAGTAGATCGCCAAGGTCGTGTACGTTTAAGTATTAAAGAAGCAATGGAAAAAACCGTAGCAGTAACACCAGCTGCTGAGTAATAGTTTACGTAAGAAATTTTTACATTTCATTAAGTAAAAAAGGAGCCATAAGGCTCCTTTTTTGTTTATAATGAAATATTATTATTGTTACTTATTTACTTATTTATTTATAAGGCTTTTTTGTGCATTCATTTATCAAAATTACTCTTTTTATTATCCTCTTAAGTAGTACGCTACTGACGCAAGGTTGTAGCTCAAGCCAAAGTAGACAGAGTAATAATATTTCTTCTTCCATAATGAATCACCTAGTGATTGCCGAGCCACTCTCAATTAATTTTAAGAGCGAAGTAGCCATTGCACGTTTATCGGAAGTGATAAATAGAGCGAAAATAACTGATGAACAAAGAGCACAATTATTTTATGACCGTGGTGTGCTTTACGACAGCGTTGGTTTACGATCGTTAGCACGATTTGATTTCTCCCATGCTTTAAAACTTAAGCCTGACTTAATTGATGCTTATAATTTTCTAGGTATTCATTACACGCAACTGCAAGAGTTTTCCCAAGCCTATGAGAAGTTTGATTCTGCCTTAGATTTGGCTCCTGAGCATGAATATGCTTATTTAAATAGAGGAATCGCACTGTATTATGGTTCTCGTCCCGAGCTTGCTAGTCAAGACTTTAAAGCCTTTCATCAAAAACAGCAGGATGATCCGTATCGTTTATTATGGCTTTATTTGACTGAGTATGAAATTGATCCTCTTGCGGCAAAATATTCATTGAAACAGCGAGCAGAGTTAGTTGATGATCGGATTTGGGCTAAACAAGTTATTCACCTTTACTTAGGTGAGATTTCGCAAGGTCAGTTTGTTAAAAACTTAACAAGTAATGTGAAATCAAATAAAGAACTGACAGAACGCTTATGCGAAGCTTATTTTTATTTAGGTAAATATAATCAAACGTTAGATCAACGTGGTAACGCAGCTAATTTCTTTAAATTAGCATTAAGTACCAATGTTTATGAGTTTGTTGAGCATAGGTACGCAAAACTTGAGTTAGATTTAATGCGTACTAAAACAGCAGCGAATACACAACCCTAATTAATTTAATAGCCAGTACAGTGCATTTTATAAACGTTAAACTTTTCATAGTAATAATGAGCTCGATGATATTGTTATCTTCAAGCTCATTTTTTTTGCCTACATATTTAACTAAGCAAATAAAAGATAATAATTATAGCAGAGGTCAATTTAGCTTTGCCCTAAAGAAAAGTTATGTCATCGCATTAATAATACAAGAAAAGCAAGCTGATTTGGGTAGTAATAATTGGATAGCACTCAATAGAGAGTTAGCCAAAACCCAATGGCTATCTGCATTAAAATTAGCTCGTTGGTATCAGGGTAAATCGAAAAATAAGTCAAGGGAGCTACTGTTTAGCAAGGCGATAATGTGGTTTGAACAAGCTATACGTCTAGGTTCACAACAAGCCATTGTTGCGCTTGCCCAGTTATACTTTCAACAAAATAAAATTATAAAAGCACAAGCTACATTAAGGCAATTACCTGAGGTGATACCAAGTAATAACGTCAGTGAAGCTGCGCTTATTTTAGATATTATTATAGCTATTCATCTAGGTGATAGTACACAGGTCAAACAGTTATTAAATTCTGGCACAGCAGTTGGGTTCCAACATAGTAATATGCTAAATCTTCTATTAGCTGATATTGATAAATATGCCATTAGTAACTTTAGTACCAAGCTAAAGGACGTTGAAGACGTTAAGGTTAACCTCTCATCACCAAGTTGTATCTCAAGCTTACAACTTTTTGCTACTAATCTTAAACATTTAAAACACCTTGAACAACTCATCCAAACCTTTAATACGCAGCAACCTCTTGCGCAGTATGTTTGTTTATCAACGCCACGATATATTAGCATTAAGCGTCTTGATTGTATGGCTCAACCTCAGCACACTATTACTTGTGACGAAACGCTGTGGCGTACTATCGCTGAAGACGTTGATAGCCGGCATATAGGATTAATGCTTAATGAAGGAAAGGCTAATGTACACTTCGGAATATTATATTTTGATGCTAATGATAATGCTGAAGTTTTTAGCCATGAAGTAAGCCATTTATTAGGTTTTGTTGATGAATACCCATTAATTAAAGGGCATAACAAGTGTCAAGGTATACAATCTAAGCCTTTTTCACATAATATTGCGGTGTTAAAAAAGTATTACCAAGGAGATAAGAAAGAATTAAGAGCGAAGATATTAAAGAATGTATCTTGGGCTAATAGCATTAACGCCAATACGCCTATTCTGCAAGTAATCGATAAAACACCTGATAAAGAGAATATATGGCTTTTAGGCACACCGTTAGAGTATAAAGATAAAATAGGTATCTATATTTCAGAAAGCTGTCAAAAATCTAATTCAGACTACAGCGATTTACCGAGTAGAACTACATCTATTAATCAAGTTACTCGATATTCCGCTTTTAAACCCTTGAGTCGACGTACCCAACTGAGATATTTTGCTAATGACTTCCCAAAAGAATACCTCACCTTGATAAAAGAAAACCCATCAGACTATTTTATGCCGAGTTTTCATTATAATATTGCTTTAGCTCTATATCAGCAAGGTGAGGTTTCCAATGCCAAGTACTGGCTGAGTCAAGCTGCTCAATGGGAAAATAATTTAATGAGAAAAGCAAGAGTACTAATAGGAGAGTTGTAAGTTGTTAGTGTTAGCGAATCCGTGCTGGTACAGTTTTTTTATTAGTAGCCTTTATGTTGGTTAGCGTATTTTTGTTAATAGCATCAATAAGTTTATTATCGTTATGATTCTTGAGTGTAGTGCTTGTTCGTATTTTATGGCTAATATCTAAATATGCTATCTCGTTTAACTCTGTTTTCGTTTTTGCTTCAGTAATTGGCCAATAGTTAAAACTGTTGATGTACTGTATTTCTATCGCTGATTTTTTACACTTTAGCTAGATACTAGCATCTGCTTCTTTAGCGCACCTTGAGCCTTCATCAGTGGAGAGGAAAACCCTATTGGAATAGAAAAATTTCCTAAAACTTATTTTTAGTTGATAAATATAAGCAAAAAACCTCATATTAGACACCCTATAGAGGATATATTACTAGTTATAGACCAAATGTAATACTCTTAGCCATTATCAATTAGTTTTACTTTACCGACAAGGTATAGCTTTAAAGCATGTTATAACTAAGTACTTAAATTATAGGGTTAAAATAAGTTATAATATAGCTATATTTTATTTTAACTTTTTAAGCTGCTTAACTTAATCATGAGTCTTTTATGAACATTTTTGAACCTCAGTTATTTCGTCGACAATTTCCATTAATAGTAAGTCATGATAAATTTTTAACTGAAAGCGATAGAACAATATCACCATTAATTTACTTTGATAATGCAGCTACCACGCAAAAACCAAAGCAAGTGATCGACGTTCAACAACATTATTACAATAACTTTAATGCTAATGTTCATAGAGCCTCCCATCAGTTAAGTAGTAAAGCAACCTTTGCTTTTGAAAAAGCGCGTAGCTTAGTACAAGAGTTTATTGGAGCTAAAAGTGTTAAAGAAATTATCTGGACCAAAGGGGCTACTGAAAGTATTAATATTGTCGCCCAGAGTTTAGGGCGAAATACCTTAAAACCAGAAGACGAAATTGTTCTATGTGCCAGTGAACATCATGCAAATATAGTTCCTTGGCAAATTGTTGCAGAGCAAACGGGTGCGGTAATAAAAGTATTACCATTAACGAGCCATGGTTATATCGATATCGATGAAATAGACAAAATTATTACAGATAAAACGAAGTTTGTCGCTTGCGCCCATATTTCTAATGTTTTGGGACGAATTAATCCAATTAAACAACTTATTGCTAAAGCTAAATCTGTCGGTGCTATTAGTTTGATCGATGGTGCTCAAGCAGTGGCTCATTTGTCTATAGATGTACAATTACTTGCGTGTGATTTCTATGTTTTCTCAGCGCATAAAATGTATGGTCCTACAGGTGTTGGTGTCCTTTATGGTAAAAAGGAGTTGCTTGAAAATATGCAGCCCTATCAAGGGGGAGGGGAGATGATTAAAAAAGTAAGTTTTAATCAAGCAACTACATTTAATTCATTACCCTTTAAATTCGAAGCAGGAACTCCAAATATTGCCGGAATCATTGCTTTTGCTGAATGTATCGACTTTTTAATACCATTTTTAACCGATGTTAAGAATAGTTATAGCTTATATGAACAAAAACTCATTAATTATTGCTATCAAGCCTTAGACAAAATAGAACAAGTAAAGTTTATTGTCGGTGGCACGCCTGATGTTGGTGTAATCGCTTTTACTATCACAGGGCACCATAATCACGATATTGCCATGTCTCTCGATACATTTGGTATCGCTATACGTTCTGGTCATCATTGTGCCATGCCATTGATGGCGTATTTAAATCTTACTGGTTGCCTTAGGGTCTCACTTGCAGCTTATAACTCCCTTGAAGAAATTGATTATTTTATCGCAAGTTTAAAAAATATCTTACTTGAGGGGGCTCTTGAGCAAATAAGCAAACATGAGGAGGAAGAAGTATTATCTAGTTTAGCTACTAATGAAATAGAAAATATTATTACGCTATTTTCTAACACTAAAAGTTGGGATAGTCGACATAGAGAGATTATGTTACTAGGTAAAACCCTACCTCGTTTACATAAAGCCTTACGTAGCGATACGACCCTTATATCTGGATGTGAAAGTCTTGCTTGGCTTAAATTAGAATACAGTGAACAGGGTTTATATATGTTTACCGCAGATAGTGATGCTAAAATAATTCGTGGCTTATTGGTTATTGTGCTTGCGGCCTACAATAAGAAAACTGCTATTCAAATCCACGAATTTAATATTAATGCTTACTTTAGTCATTTAGGTTTAATGCAGCATTTAAGTCCTTCACGGGGTAATGGTTTATTAGCTATTGTGGATAAAATTAAATTATTAACAAAAAATAGTGATTAAACTAATTAATTAAATAATGTTTGAAATCATCTTAAATATGATGATGTACCAATTTTAGTCACAATCGCCAGTAATTGTGGTCAAAAACCTCTTTAATTACGATTAAATTTATTAAAACTAACAGTAATAATTTATTTATTACTGTACAACGATCTTAAGCGGCTGTGATAAAACAATCGCAATGAATAGTTATTCTATTTTATATACTGTATTTTATGTTTTTTTAGTAGCTTATCAATTGCTCTACCGACAGCAAAAAAAGCAAAAGTAGCAGTAACATGGGTTGTTGCACCAAACCCAGTATGACAATCTAATCGAGTAGTACCTTTATCACCTGAGGTAGTATCTGGTTTTGCTAAGCAAACTTCTCCCTCTTTACCATCAGCAGGGTAGCGTAATTGTTCGGTAGAATAAACAGCATCTATTGAGAACTTTCGTTTTCCTGCTGTTTTAAGGTCCGCACGCGGGAAGTTAAACTCTCGCCGTAGTTGATTTTTTACTTTAGCAAGTAAGGGGTCTTGATAAGTCTTGCTCAAATCAGTGATCTCAATTTTACTTGGGTCGACCTGACCGCCAGCACCACCAATAGTGATAATGGGTAATTTACTGCCTCTACAAAAAGCAATGAGGCGTGTTTTGATGTCGACAGAGTCTATGGCATCAATGACATAATCAAAATCTTTAGTAATTAAACTAGATAAATTTCCTACAGTAACAAAATCTTCAATTATATTGACTTGGCACTCAGGGTTGATTTGTTTAATGCGCTCAGCCATAACGTCAACTTTGCTTTGTCCAATAGTACCGGTAAGTGCATGGATTTGACGATTAATATTAGTGGTACAGACATCATCTAAGTCAATTAAAGTAATTTGTCCTATACCGTTACGGGCTATAGCTTCTGCAGCCCAAGAGCCAACGCCGCCAATACCAATGATACAAAAATGGGATTGTTGTAGAATACTAGCGCCATGAACGCCGTATAAACGGTTAATACCGCCAAATCGTAAAGAATAATCAGACATAATCAAGTTATTGAGTTTTTATATAAAAGGTAAGATTTAAGATGACTATTATAACGGTAAGGACTAGTGAGTGGAATCCAAATAGCAGTTTAGGCATAAAAAAGTATACTTATATGCATTAACAATCATATATCTACATTTTTTTTATGAATGGTAAGTATAATTTATAGTTATGTTTTATATGGATATTTCCCTTAAAGTAGATACAAAAAAGGCAGCTAATGCTACCTTTTTAACTTTATATTTAGGTAACTAAGTCATTATCTTTTGTTTAATGGAACAAACTCTCGGTTGATTTCACCAGTATATTTTTGGCGAGGACGACCAATTTTTTGACCTGGTTGAGATAGCATTTCATCCCAATGAGCAATCCAGCCAACAGTTCTAGACATCGCGAAAATCACGGTAAACATGCTTGATGGAATACCAATAGCTTTAAGAATAATACCTGAGTAAAAATCTACATTAGGGTAAAGTTTTCTTTCAATGAAGTAAGAATCCTCTAAAGCTACTTTTTCAAGAGCCATAGCAACATCTAATAATGGGTCACTTATGCCAAGTTCATTTAATACTTCATGACATGTTTCACGCATTACTGTGGCACGTGGATCAAAGTTTTTGTATACACGATGACCAAAACCCATTAAACGGAAAGAGTCATTTTTATCTTTCGCTTTTAATACATACTCATCAACACGAGATATATCACCAATTTCTTCAAGCATTGTTAAACATGCTTCGTTCGCGCCGCCATGTGCAGGACCCCATAAAGAAGCAACACCCGCGGCTATACATGCGTAAGGGTTAGCACCTGAAGAACCGGCTAAACGTACCGTAGACGTAGAAGCATTTTGCTCATGATCTGCATGTAAAGTAAAAATTCTATCCATTGCATTAGCAACAGTAGGACTTACGATATATTCTTCTGCAGGAACAGAGAACATCATATGAAGGAAGTTTTCAGCGTAAGAAAGCTCATTGCGTGGGTACACAAAAGGTTGACCAACACTGTATTTATAAGCCATAGCTGCAATCGTTGGCATTTTAGCAATCAATCTATATGCACTACGCTTACGTTGTTCAGGATCAGCAATATCTAAATCACTGTGATAAAAAGATGACAGAGCGCCAACAACACCACATAACATTGCCATAGGATGTGCATCAGGTAAGAAACCATGGAAAAAATGAACTAATTTCTCATGTACCATCGTATGATTAGTAATAACTGATTTGAATTCTTCATACTGTGATTGTGTTGGTGCATCACCATTTAATAAAATGTAACAAACTTCAAGGTAGTCTGCTTGTTTAGCTAGGCTATCAATAGCATAACCACGGTGTTGCAGAATACCTTTACCACCATCAATGAAGGTGATTGATGATTCACAAGAAGACGTGGCTAAGAAGCCTGGATCATGGGTGAAGTAGCCAAGGCTACCTAAAGTTCTAATATCAATTACGTCAGTACCAGCGGTACCTTTTAAAACTGGAAATACGCCAATTTCTTTGCCATCAATACTCAGAGAGGCTTTTAATTCAGCCATAATGTTTTTTCCCCTATCAAATTATAATTAATATACATTTACCGACATTCTACTAAATTGCTTAATTCCCATATCAAGCTTAGCGAATAAAAAGTCAGTTTTTGTGATTTTTCTTGGGTTTTTTAAACTGGCGACATTCTACCCCGAAATGAATTTAAATTGTAAGAGTAATTATACTAAAGTTTAATACATCATAAATAATCGCTCAAAAAATACACACTCATTACCTATTACTCGCAAAAGTCATAACTTAGCGCTCGGTTAAATTGTAATTCCATGTTAACGATTATATAATCAATGCGTTCTGTAGCTTTTTCTGAATGTCCTAAGATTTAATTACACTTTTGAACCTTATTACAAAATCTAACTAGAATCGCTTTATGAAGTTGGTTAGACTTGTGTACGAATTGGTACACTTATAGAAAAATTGTTAAATGTTACCGTTCACTTTCGGGAGCTGCTTTTTTTAGATTGATTTTTAAGTTTCAATTAAGTTTAAAGTCGAGATAAGTAAAGGTAGTTCATGAGTAACAATAATAAAAGTTGAAGGCTTTCGAGCTCTTTAGGCAATCATTGTGAAAAAACAACGTCCTGTAAACCTAGATTTAACTACAATAAAGATGCATCCTGCAGCTAATGCTTCCATTTTACACCGTGTATCTGGTGTTATTATGGTTTTTGCTATTGGTATTTTATTGTTTACCCTCTCAACCTCGCTTTCTTCTGCTGAAGGATTTGCACAAATTCAAGACTATCTTGATGGCATATTTTTTAAGTTTATTATGTTTGGCTGTCTTTCTGCACTTACTTTCCATCTTTTAGCCGGTGTTCGTCACTTGTTAATGGATTTAGGGTATTTTGAAGAACTAGCTTCCGGTAATGCCACGGCCAAAATAATCATCATTATTTGGTTAGCAGTCTCAGTAGTTATAGGAGTTTGGTTATGGTAAATGTCGTCGCATCAGCAGGCCAAAATGGCGTGCATGATTATATTCTTTTGAGAGCTAGTGCAATTATTCTTGTGCTGTACACTTTACTCCTTTTTGGTTTCTTTGTGATAACACCTAGTGTTACTTATGATGTATGGAACAATTTTTTTGCTGGTATAAGTGTAAAATTAGCAACAATAATAGCGTTATTAGCATTGCTTGTTCACGCTAAAATTGGCGTATGGCAAGTACTGTCTGATTACGTAAAACCTGCGTTATTACGAGGTACATTGCAATTTTTCTTTTCTGTTACTTTATTAGCCTATTTAGTATTTGGCTCTTTAACTGTGTGGGGTGTATAAGTGAGCGTTCCAATTCGTGAATTTGACGCCATTGTTATTGGCGCAGGTGGTGCAGGTATGCGCGCTGCATTAGCAATTTCAGAATCAGGCAAATCTTGTGCCTTGATCTCTAAAGTATTTCCAACACGTTCTCATACTGTATCTGCTCAAGGTGGTATTACCGTAGCTTTAGGTAATGCCCACGAAGATCATTGGGAGCAGCATATGTACGATACCGTTAAAGGTAGCGATTATATCGGTGACCAAGACGCAATCGAATACATGTGTAAAACAGGCCCTGAATCTATTATTGAATTAGAGAAAATGGGCCTACCATTCTCTCGTACTGAAGAAGGTAAAATTTATCAACGTCCTTTTGGTGGTCAATCGAAAAATTTTGGTGGTGAACAAGCTGCACGTACAGCAGCCGCAGCTGACCGTACCGGCCATGCTTTACTACATTGTCTTTACCAACAAAATGTTAAAAATAAAACAAATGTATTTTCCGAATGGTATGCATTAGATTTAGTTAAAAACAGTGATGGTGCAGTTGTTGGTACAACAGCAATTTGTATCGAAACTGGCGAAATAGTTTACTTTAAAGCTCGCGCAACAGTACTTGCTACTGGTGGTGCGGGTCGTATCTTCGCATCAACAACTAATGCTCATATCAATACGGGTGACGGTGTTGGTATGTCACTTCGTGCTGGCATTCAAATGCAAGACATGGAAATGTGGCAGTTCCACCCAACTGGTATTGCTGGTGCAGGTACATTAGTAACTGAAGGTTGTCGTGGAGAAGGTGGTTACCTTCTTAATAAAGACGGCGAACGCTTCATGGAACGTTACGCACCAAATGCTAAAGATTTAGCGGGTCGAGACGTTGTAGCTCGTTCTATGATGACAGAAATACGAGAAGGTCGAGGTTGTGATCATCCTACATATGGACCTCATCTCAAACTTAAACTTGATCACTTAGGCCGTGAAACGTTATACAAACGTTTACCGGGTGTTTGTGAGTTATCTAAAACCTTTGCTCACGTTGATCCAGCTGACGAACCAATTCCAGTTATACCTACCTGTCATTACCAAATGGGTGGTGTTCCTTGTAATGTTAACGGTCAAGCTTTAAATGTTGCCTCAGATGGAACCGAAACAATCGTAGAAGGTTTATTTGCAGTTGGTGAAATCGCTTGTGTATCAGTTCATGGGGCTAACCGTTTAGGTGGTAACTCATTACTTGATTTAGTTGTATTTGGTCGTGCCGCAGGTAACTTCCTTGGTAAGTATTTAAATGACACCGAATTTGGTAAAGAAGCATCTGAGTCTGACTTAGAAGCTGCTCTTGCTCGCACTAATCGCTGGGAATCATCATCTAAGGGTGAAAATCCAGTTCAAATTCGTAAAGACCTACAAAAGTGTATGCAGTTTAATTTCTCGGTTTTCCGTGAAGGCGAAGCTATGGCACAAGGTATGAAAGAACTAACAGAAATCCGTGATCGTCTTCAAGATGCTTACCTTGACGATAAATCAAGTGAATTTAATACTCAGCGTATTGAATGTTTAGAGTTAGATAACTTGATGGAAACAGCTTTCAGTACAGCTAAAGCTGCTAACTTCCGTACAGAATCTCGCGGTGCTCATGCACGCGAAGATTTTCAAGATAGAGATGATGAAAACTGGTTATGTCATTCTATTTATACGCCGCAGACACAAGAAATGTCTAAACGCGATGTAAATATGAAACCCGTTCACCGTGAAGCTTTCCCTCCGAAAGCTCGCGTATACTAAGGAGCATTATAATGAAACAGTTATTTTCGATTTACCGTTATAACCCAGACGTTGATAATGCGCCATATATGAAAGACTATGAGTTAGACGTGCCTGATGGTTCTGACTTAATGGTACTGGATGCGCTTATCTTATTAAAAGAGAAAGAGTCATCATTATCTTTTCGTCGTTCATGTCGCGAAGGTGTATGTGGCTCTGACGGCTTAAACATGAATGGAAAAAATGGCTTAGCGTGTATTACGCCATTATCAGAATTGAAAGCTAAAACTATTGTATTACGTCCATTACCAGGTTTACCTGTAGTACGTGATTTAATTATTGATATGACTCAATTTTATAAGCAATACGAAAAAATTAAGCCATACCTTATCAATGATGCACAACCAGCAGCGCGTGAAAATATACAAACAATTGAAGAGCGTGATAAGTTAGATGGTCTTTACGAATGTATTCTGTGTGCTTGTTGTTCAACATCATGTCCATCTTTTTGGTGGAATCCTGATAAGTTCATTGGACCAGCAGGTTTATTACATGCATATCGATTCCTAATCGATAGCCGTGATACTGCTACAGAAGAACGTTTAGATGGTTTACAAGATGCATACAGCGTATTTCGTTGTCATGGTATCATGAACTGTGTTGATGTTTGTCCAAAAGGACTAAACCCAACTAAAGCCATTGGTCATATTAAATCAATGTTATTAAACCGAGCGGTTTAATAACTATAAACTTAGCTAAAGTAGCTTTTATACTGCTTTAGTCTAAGTTTACTTCATTGTTTTTTATGACAGAATAAGCAGGCTATTATCTTTAACAAGTGATTAAATAATTACTTTAATGAGTTATTATATAAATAACTTAATTAAGATAATATTCTGTATTTATATATTAATT
Organism: uncultured Colwellia sp.; assembly: GCA_913049915.1. Lineage (GTDB taxonomy): Bacteria > Pseudomonadota > Gammaproteobacteria > Enterobacterales > Alteromonadaceae > Colwellia. The sequence goes on along the minus strand of CAJWZC010000048.1, from coordinate 7,142 downwards.
TTAAACATTGTAATAATCTTTTATCTGTAATTAGTTTAACTTAATGCAAAAATATTGATTTTATTTTAATAATAGATACTTTAAGCAAACAGTTAGAAATATTGCAAAGAAATAGTTATTACGTTATTTTTTTGCTACACATCAAGCAAAGGAACAAGGCAATGCCAGAAGGTGTAATGAAGGCTTGGCTAGAGTCTTCCCACTTAAACGGTGGTAACATCGTTTATATAGAAGAATTGTACGAATCATACTTAGATAACTCCGCCTCTGTATCTGCAGAATGGCAGGAACTCTTTAGTCAACTCCCAAAAGTCGAAGGTAGTGAGGTTGAATACCGCCACTCCGCCATCCGTGACGAATTTAGAACGTTAGCAAAACAAGTCAATAAACAAGTTATTGTTTCTAGTGGTAATGATGCTAAGCAAGTCAAAGTTTTACAACTTATTAACGCGTTTAGATTTCGTGGTCATCAAAACTCTAATCTAGATCCATTAGGTCTATGGCAGCGTGACAAAGTAAGTGACTTGCAACTTTCACATCACGACTTATCTGAAAACGACTTTGATAAAGAATACAACGTTGGTTCTTTTGCCATCGGTCAAGACACCATGAAGTTAGGTGAATTGTTTAAAGCATTAAAAAATACTTACTGTGGTTCTATTGGTGCAGAGTATATGCACATGACCTCTACAGTTGAAAAACGTTGGATACAACAACGTCTTGAATCTGTTCAGTCACAGGCTAAATTGAGTATTGAAGAAAAGACGGAGATTTTTAAAGGGTTAATTGCTGCTGATGGTCTAGAAAAGTACTTAGGCGCTAAGTTCCCAGGTGCTAAACGCTTTTCTCTAGAGGGTGGTGATTCACTTGTCCCTATGCTTAAAGAATTAATCACTCGTGCTGGTACTGCTGGTACTAAAGAAGTGGTTATGGGTATGGCTCATCGTGGTCGTCTCAATGTACTTGTTAATGTTATGGGTAAAAATCCATCGAAATTATTTGATGAGTTTTCTGGTAAGCATGATGAAATACTCAGCTCAGGTGATGTTAAATACCATCAAGGTTATTCTTCAGACTTCGTGACTCCTGGTGGTAATGTTCATTTAGCGTTGGCATTTAATCCTTCACATCTAGAAATTGTTAACCCGGTCGTTATTGGTAGCGTACGTGCTCGTCTTGATAGACGCGATTGTAATCAAGGTGATCTAGTACTACCTATTACCATTCATGGTGATTCTGCGATTGCAGGTCAAGGTGTTGTACAAGAAACTTTCAATATGTCTCAAGCGCGGGCCTTTAAAGTAGGTGGCACAGTACGTATTGTAGTAAATAATCAAGTTGGTTTTACTACTTCAGTTGCTGAAGATACTCGCTCTGGTGAATACTGTACAGAAATTGCTAAAATGGTTCAGGCACCAATAATCCATGTTAATGGTGATGACCCTGAAGCGGTAATATTAGCAACTCAAATTGCACTTGATTATCGAAATGAGTTTAAACGTGATGTTGTTATTGATTTAGTTTGTTATCGACGTCATGGACATAATGAAGCTGATGAGCCAAGTGCTACGCAGCCACTTATGTACAAAATTGTTAAAAAACATCCTACACCACGTCAATTATACGCTGATAAATTAGCGGCTGAAGGTAGTTTAACCACCTTCAAAATTGATGATCTAACAGCCTACTATCGTAAATTACTTGATGAAGGTCAATGTACGGTTGAGCAATGGCGCCCAATGACTGAACATTCAGTTGATTGGACGCCATATTTAGGTCATGAGTGGGATGATGATTACGACAAAGAAATCTCCCTTGAGAAGCTAAAGGAATTAGCACTTAAATTGTCAACATACCCAGAAAGTCATCCAGTGCATTCTCGTGTTAAAAAGATTTACGATGATCGCATGAAAATGGCAATAGGTGAGAAATTATTTGATTGGGGCATGGCTGAAAACTTAGCGTATGCATCTATTGTTGATCGTGGTGATCGTGTACGTATTACCGGGCAAGATTCTGGTCGTGGGACTTTCTTCCATCGTCATGCCGTATTGCATAATCAAGAAGATGGTAGTACTTATCTACCACTACAGAATATCAGGGAAGGTCAAGGTCCATTTGACATACATGATTCAGTGTTATCTGAAGTATCTGTCTTAGCGTTTGAATATGGCTATACAACAGCTGAGCCTGCTGGTTTAACTATCTGGGAAGCACAATTTGGCGATTTTGCTAACTGTGCACAAGTAGTATTTGACCAATTCATTAGTTCAGGTGAACAAAAGTGGGGTCGCTTATGTGGCTTAACTATGCTGTTACCACATGGCTACGAAGGTCAGGGTCCTGAGCATTCTTCAGCCCGTTTAGAACGCTTCTTACAACTTTGTGCTGATCATAATATGCAAGTATGTGTACCATCAACACCAGCGCAAGTATTTAATATGCTCCGCCGTCAAGTTGTTCGTCCTATGCGTCGCCCCCTTGTTGTTATGTCACCTAAATCACTATTACGCCATCCATTAGCCGTTTCCTCATTAGAAGAAATGTCTACAGGTATATTCCACAATGTTATTGGTGAAGTTGATGAGCTTGATTCAAAAGCGGTAGAGCGTGTTGTTTTTTGTAGTGGTAAAGTATATTACGAGCTACTTGAACAACGTCGTAAAAATGAGTTAAATAATGTTGCCATTGTCCGTATTGAGCAACTTTATCCGTTCCCTGAACAAGAGCTACAAGTGGTATTGAAAGAATACCAACATGTTAAGCAATTTGTTTGGTGCCAGGAAGAGCCACAAAACCAAGGTGCTTGGTATTGTTCGCAGCATAACTTTAGAGCTGCTATCCCTGAAGGTACTTATTTGACTTATGCCGGCCGTAAGGCTTCTGCAGCACCTGCTGCAGGTTATATGTCACTTCACGTTAAAGAACAGCAAGCGCTTGTCACTCAAGCATTAACAGTAGATTAACTCTTTGGTGTGCTTGCTTTACTAAAAGTAATCACAAAGACAGTTTGAAAGGATTAAAAAATGACAACCGAAATCAAAGTTCCGGTATTACCAGAATCAGTTGCTGATGCAACAGTAGCAACTTGGCATGTACAAGTTGGCGAAAAATTTACACGTGACCAAGTACTTGTTGATATTGAAACTGACAAGGTAGTGCTAGAAGTTCCAGCAACTTGTGATGGTGTTATGACCGATATTAGCCAAACTGATGGTGCTACTGTACTAGGCGACCAAGTCATTGGTACCTTTGTAGAAGGTAGCCAAACAGCTCCTGTAACTGTTGCAACAAGTGCTCCAGTAGCGGCAACTAATGCTGTTAACGTTATTGACATCGTAGTCCCTGTTTTACCTGAATCAGTTGCTGATGCAACTGTTGCTACATGGCATGTAGCTGAAGGTGATACGGTATCAGTTGATCAAAACTTAGTTGATATTGAAACAGACAAAGTTGTACTTGAAGTTGTTGCTCAAGATAGTGGCGTGATTGGTAAAATTATCCATATTGAAGGTGATACTGTTTTAGGTGCTCAAAAAATTGGTGAACTTAATGCAGGCGCAACAGTGACTGCAACAGCGGCACCAATTGAAGATGCAGTAAGCTCTGATGAAATTGCTAGTCCTTCAGTACGTCGGTTAATGACAGAAAAAGGCTTAACGGCTGCTAATGTTGTTGGTACTGGTAAAGGTGGGCGTATTTCAAAAGAAGACGTTGAAGCCGCGGCTAACAAACCTGCTGCCGCACCAAAAGCTGCAGCGCCTGTTGCCTCTCCTACACAAGATTTAGGCGAACGTACTCAAAAACGCGTGCCAATGACACGTTTACGTAAAACGATTGCAACACGTTTATTAGAAGCGAAAAACTCTACGGCCATGCTAACTACGTTTAATGAAGTTAACATGAAGCCAATTATGGAACTTCGTAAGCAATATAAAGACTTATTTGAAAAAACCCATGATACACGTCTTGGTTTTATGTCTTTCTACGTGAAAGCGGTTACAGAAGCATTAAAACGTTTCCCCGGTGTTAACGCATCAATTGACGGTGATGACATTGTTTATCATAACTTCTTTGATATCTCTATCGCGGTATCTACACCACGTGGTTTAGTTACACCAGTATTACGTGATTCTGATCAGTTGAGTATGGCTGGCATTGAAAATGGCATCCGTGAATTAGCGATTAAAGGTCGTGACGGCAAGCTTTCAATGGCTGATATGACGGGTGGTAACTTTACTATTACTAACGGTGGCGTATTCGGTTCGTTATTATCAACACCAATTCTTAACTTACCTCAAGCAGCGATTTTAGGTATGCATAAAATACAAGACCGCCCTATGGCAGTTGATGGTAAAGTAGAAATCTTACCTATGATGTATTTAGCATTATCTTACGATCATCGTTTAATTGATGGTAAAGAGTCGGTAGGTTTCTTAGTAACAATTAAAGAGTTGTTAGAAGATCCAACACGTCTATTACTTGATATATAAGCTTGATATCTAAGTATTATTTTTAAGCTTATTTTAAAATAAATAGCCTGTAAAAAATACTAGCTATATAAATTTAGTACTCGACTATAGTATTAGTTCTTATGACTACCGTCACTAGAGCTTTTGTACTATAATCGATATACTTTTCACAGGCAGGTTTTGAGTATTTCTGAGAAATACAATCGACTGTCATTATTTACAGATAAATGGATAAAACACCATGAATTTGCATGAATACCAAGCGAAACAATTGTTCGCTGAATACGGTTTACCAGTTTCTGAAGGTTTCGCTTGCGATACTCCTCAAGAAGCTGCCGAAGCGGCTGATAAAATTGGCGGCGATATGTGGGTTGTTAAAACTCAAGTACACGCAGGCGGGCGCGGTAAAGCTGGCGGTGTTAAGCTAGTTAAATCTAAGCAAGAAATTAAAGATTTCGCTCAACATTGGTTAGGTAAGAACTTAGTTACTTATCAAACAGATGAAAAAGGTCAGCCAGTAGCTAAAATTTTAGTTGAAAGCTGTACTGACATCGCTAATGAGTTATATCTTGGCGCTGTTGTTGATCGTGCTTCTCAAAAAGTTGTTTTCATGGCATCTACTGAAGGTGGTGTTGACATTGAAAAGATAGCAGAAGAGACTCCAGAATTAATTCATCAAGCTGAGATTGATCCACTAGTTGGCGCTCAACCTTACCAAGCACGTGAATTAGGTTTTAAACTTGGTTTAAACCCTACGCAAATGAAGCAATTTGTTAAGATCTTTATGGGTCTTGCTAAAATGTTTGAAGATTGTGATTTCGCATTACTTGAAATCAACCCGTTAGTTATTACTGACGAAGGCAATCTTCATTGTTTAGACGGCAAAATTGGTATCGATGGTAATGCTATCTACCGTCAACCTAAAATGCGTGCTTTCCACGATCCATCTCAAGAAGATGAACGTGAAGCACATGCAGCACAATGGGAGCTTAACTATGTAGCTCTTGATGGTACTGTAGGTTGTATGGTTAACGGTGCAGGCCTAGCAATGGGTACTATGGATATCGTTAATTTACACGGCGGTAAGCCAGCCAACTTCCTTGATGTTGGCGGCGGTGCAAACAAAGAACGTGTTTCTGAAGCATTCAAAATCATCCTTTCTGACGATAACGTTAAAGCTGTTTTAGTTAATATCTTTGGTGGCATTGTTCGTTGTGACATGATTGCGGAGGGTATTATTGGCGCGGTTAAAGAAGTAGGCGTTAAAGTACCTGTTGTTGTACGTTTAGAAGGTACTAATGCTGAATTAGGTCGTGAAGTTCTTAAAAACTCTGGCTTAGACATCATTGCTGCTGAATCACTAACTGATGCAGCTGAAAAAGTTGTAGCAGCTGCGGAGGGCAAATAATGTCTGTATTAATTAATAAAGATACTAAAGTTATCTGTCAAGGTTTCACTGGTGGTCAAGGTACTTTCCACTCAGAACAAGCTATTGATTACGGTACACAAATGGTTGGTGGTGTAAGCCCAGGTAAAGGTGGTCAAACGCACCTTGGTTTACCAGTATTCAACACAGTACGTGAAGCAGTAGAAGCAACTGGCGCAACAGCAACAGTTATTTACGTTCCTGCTCCATTCTGTAAAGATGCTATTTTAGAAGCTATTGATGCTGGTATCGAGCTTATCGTAACTATTACTGAAGGTATTCCAACTTTAGATATGGTTGACGTTAAAGCTAAGCTTAACCAATCTGGCGTTCGTATGATCGGTCCTAACTGTCCTGGTGTTATCACTCCTGGCGAGTCTAAGATTGGTATCATGCCTGGTCACATCCATTTACCAGGTAAAGTTGGTATTGTTTCTCGTTCTGGTACGTTAACGTACGAAGCCGTTAAGCAAACTACTGATTTTGGTTTTGGCCAATCTACTTGTGTAGGTATTGGTGGCGACCCTATCCCAGGTACTAACTTCATCGACGTATTGGAAATGTTCCAAAACGATCCACAAACTGAAGCAATCGTAATGATTGGTGAAATTGGCGGAACTGCTGAAGAAGAAGCTGCGGAATATATCAAAGCACACGTTACTAAACCTGTAGTATCTTACATTGCTGGTGTTACTGCACCAGAAGGTAAGCGTATGGGTCACGCTGGCGCGATTATCGCTGGTGGTAAAGGTACTGCTGAAGAGAAATTTAAAGCATTAGAAGCGGCCGGTGTTAAAACTGTTCGTTCTTTAGCTGAAATTGGCTCTGCACTTAAAGAGAAAACAGGTTGGTAGGCTAACGCTTACAGCTTGTAATTCTTAATAAAAACTCGCATTTTCTAATAGAGAATGCGAGTTTTTTATGTTGAAAATTTATAGAGCTTTTTGACTTATAAATTAAATCCGGCAAACTGCTGTGGAGCTTACTGATATTGCTGTCTTACATTTTCTTCTTCTTTAATTATGTTATCAAGTCTTTGTTCATTCTCTAATAAACACCCTATATCACTATTAGTAATTATGAAGCCATAAGCAGTATTACCTGACCTGGTCAACTAAATTCAGTCACCCGAGTTAAGTTCGTTAAGCTACCATTTTATCTTCTCTTTTTTTACTTTCAAAATTATTTAGACTTTGATAATCAATATATGAGTATAATCTCTGGCTGTTGTACCACATCGTGAT
>CAJWZC010000047.1 GCA_913049915.1 uncultured Colwellia sp. | reverse complement strand
CTCAAGTACTTAATATAGTCCTTCATTATCTTGTGCCATATAGTCCTAATTTGGATCCAATAGAGCGATTATGGAAAGTGATGAATGAACATGTCAGAAACAATAAATACGTTGCAACAGCGAAAGAGTTTAGAGATAAAATTGATGAGTTCTTTAACGAAAAACGTCCCACAATAGGTAATATTTTAGCTACCCGAATTAATGATAATTTTCAGGTGTTAAAATCTACATATTGAACTGTGATGGGTATATTATATTGTTATAAGAAATCCAAGTTATCGTGACTAATTACATGAGAAGTACGACAATGTGTCAATGAATTTTAAGTGACTTCGGGTAAACTCATTATAAACGCGTTAATTTCAATAGAAAAACCGCACGTTTTCATCCAAGAAATTGCCTCTGACCTTTCAACAAATACTCGTCGTTCATACGTACCTTCGCTTTGCGGAATAATATTTTCAAGCTGCATGCTTTTCCATACCGATGGTGTATAAATATGACAGTCTTTGATACAACCATTATCTTTAAACCTCTGACAATGTTCAATTATGTGCGATTCTATCTCAGGTACACCTAATTCCCATTCATCAAGAAATGAAAAAATGGCCCACTGAGTCTTATTTAAATGCTCTGTTTTCTCTAGAAATTCTTGGCTATATTGAATCGCAGCTTCTTCATTCCAGCAACCACTAAACCACTGTAATACATAATTATCCTTTACTACTATTAACCAATCGCCATGTACTGAAAACATATAAATTTACCTATAAAAGCCACAGATTATCTACTTCAATCACCATTAAAGAGTGTTTTCTGATTGATGTAAAGTAATGATTTTATTTAAAGTCACACATCACATAACAACATTTATCGTCCTATTTTTAAAAATAACTTAAGAAGTTGATACCTCTATACACTGATTTACATAGCTTGATATACATAGCTTGATATACATAGCTTGATATACATCATAACAGCCTTAGTACAACAGTGTAGAGGCATACGCTAGCCATAAAGTTATTTCGATTGTAAGTTCAGTAGAAATATAACTATTAATTTTTTAGTAGTACCTTATTGTTAATATTCCTAGTCCTTGATTCGTTGAGCGCAATATAAATATTTATATAATGTCTCTAGAGATAGCGTTTTATTGATATATAATGTTACTTTAAATATTATGGTCTATTAATTTCTGTAAAGTTTTCTTTGGTATAGGTAGCCAATAAGTACTAGTTAATGTCTTTTATGCTTTGTTTCTTATTCCACTCATTGTTTTGCTACTCAGTTACGATAGCTTTATTAGCGAACAAGGTAGCATTATCGGGCTAGCAACCTTACTTGGTTTTAGCTCTTCAGCAATATTACTGTATTTTAAACTCGGCGACACACAAGTATTAACGAGCTTCTCTGTATTCATATTCAGTAGACTTTTACCGGACTTAAGCTTTACCGCTATCTATTATTTAATTAACTTATCTGTGAGTGAAAAAGTCTAAAGTGGTTGGTTTTTTCTTAATCACTTGGTTCTTATTTACGCTAACTTTTGACTTGGCTTTATTAGTCTTACTCGTTGGTGTTGAGGAGAGCATTAGTCAAAATGGTTTAACGCAGTTAAGATACTTAATTCTGCGGATATCTTCCGTTTAATCAACCTTTCAGTGCTTGATAATAGCGATGTCAATGGCGCATTTACTGTTGCTATTAACGCCAATATCTCGCAATAAAACTTATTTACCGTTTTAATTGCTTGGGTTGCATTACCTATAACTATTGCTATCCTTATCTTTAAAGGAAAAACTTGAATGTCTACTATTTTTAAACGTCTTGGTCTCAACATTGGCGCTATTTTTTATGTAATTATCCTATAGGCATGTTCAGATAACTCAGCACAACAAGCAGTTATTCATAAAGTACTTTCCATGGTCAAAAAGGCGAAGTATTTAGAAAGGACCAAGACGATACCGTCTTTAAATTTTACTCTACTCGCAACATGTTTAGCTACTACCTAGACCCTGACAATACCCGTAACATTAGTCAAATTTTAGTGCATGATATAAATAAACTGTCTTGGAGCACTTAGTGGGAAATAACTTAATCAATTTAGTCTAAGTGACGTTACATCTTTTCTATCCAATATCCTTTTGCTTTCAATAGCGCTAAAACACTTTTATCACCCACTAAATGTGCAACGCCAACTAAAACAAATTCTTTATCGCTACTTTTTACAGTGTCAGCAAACATCCGCTCTATATGAGGTATCCAGTTTTTATTTCTATCGGTAAGTAATTGTTTAAGGGTTTTAGGATCTTCTTTCATCGGCCCAATAGCTAACGTATTAAGTTGATACTCATCACCTACACGCCAGGCTTTAAGTACCGCTAAAAACATTTGTTCGAAGTCTTCCATCTGCCTAATATTTGACTTTATAAAGCGCTCTTCATCACCAATACCCATATTTGAAATCATGTCTAATTGAAATTCTACACTTTCTAAATACGCTATTGATTTATTATCTCTACTTGCTTTTTTGCTATAAAAAACATCAACACCTTCTCCTGATAACTGTGCCTTTTGCGCTTCAAATTGCGCTAACATAGTCATCAAAAATCCAGGTTTAAAATGCTCAAGCATAGCTAAATTAATACCCAATGAAGAAATATACTGACTGAGTTTTTGTTTTGTTTTTATTGAGATAAAGTCACTAATAGTTTGTCCCTGACCATAAGTCATCTGTTGCATCATTTTCATTTGAAAATCAGTATCACTCGCGTCCGGTAATTTAGTTTCTAAAACTATACTATCGCTTTTGCTATAAGCTTGATTAAACTCTTTTGGTAACGGAAATTCTGATACTGGTAACAGATGTACGGTGCCACCAATAAAAATATGATCATTACCTTTACTAACTTTCCAAACGGATGATTGTGCTTGAACTGTTAAAGAGGCAAGACTCATGGCTATAATTGATGAAGCAATAAATAGCTGCTGGCTGATACTCTTAATCATTTAATATCCTCATATTCTGTGTTGGTAAAACTCATTAATATTAAGACTCTTTATAGCCTATAGTTATTCACCCTGTAAACTTTGCTTTTATTATCTCGCTTTATTCAATCCGCCGAGAATATAAATTGGTACCTTTGGTAGGTTTTTCTGTTCAAACCTTAAAGCAGTTGTTAGGCTAATGTTTTACTTTTAGCGCGTTAATCCCTTTGTTGACTAACTTACCTACAGCTATATTATTACCGATAAAATCATTACTATTCTATATATTCTTATGGAATTTATCGGGTTGTAGTTCAATGGCTAACCCCGTAATTTATCACAGTAGTTTTGATTTTTCTCAGGTACAAAAATATAGTTTTTATCAAAGCGACTCGACCTTTTTTAACAGTCAAAGTCTAGCTTATTCACAACGAAATCGTATTGAAATAGCCATAGAAAAGAGTCTTAACAAACAAGGTTTTTTTTACAGCGACCTTGAGGATTCTGATATTATCGTTACTTATCATCTAGTTAAAGGGAGAAGTAAAGACTATCAAGAATACAACAAAGCGGTATTATTTTGCTCACATTGCCTAAAAGCTAATACTTGGCAACAGGGCAACAAAGATTGGGCTGTTTATCCTGATGGTTTGATTATTGACTTAGTTGATCCTAAAAAAAATCGCTCCGTGTGGCGAAGTATATATCCACTTAAATCGACTCAAAAAGATAATAGTAAAACAGCAAATGAAAAAATAATAGAGGCTGTTAATATTATGCTGATGCAGTATCCTAAAAAATAAAAACGGTCTCGACCCTATTTATTTATCCCAAGCTCTATTCAAGTTGCTTTTCGCGATTTATAATAGTGAATTAATATAACACAAGAATTTTACTCAAATATGAACTATCCAGATGACGAAACAGGGCAAGTATTAGCCGAAATGTACCAAGCAGGTATCGACTTGAGCCAATCACATGACGTGGTATTTTTTCATTTGTTTGAGAAAGAAAACCAAGCACATGCTATGGTTGAACATATAAAAGAACACTTGCCAGAAATAACATGCAACTTACACCCAGATCAAACACCTAATGTTTGGGATGTTGATTGTACCGTTGTCATGACACCAACACATGAAGCAATTGTTGAACAAGAAGAAGTTTTTGAAAAGATCGTTAGCCAATTTACTGGTTACACCGATGGTTGGGGGATTGAAGCTTAATTATCGCTTCACAATAATACTCATGTTTAGCTTTTATTTAAAAAAATACTCTATGTATGTTTTCATAGCAGCAGAATCTGTCGCCCTTTCTTTGTGTAAGCGTCATGGTGTGATGTTCAATCGCTTTCGTAAATTTTTTGTTATTAGAATTGTGAGAAGTGTTGGTGCACGTGTAAACCTGACTGGTACTATCGATGCCGATACAGATATTTTAATTGTTAATCATCAAAGTATGTTTGATATATTCTCCCTTGAAGAGGCAGTAGGCCTGGATACGCGTTTTATCGGTAGAACCGGTATTATGGATAAGTGGCCTGTTTCTCGTATTGTCGATAGAGTTGGTCATATAACTGTTGATCAAAAAGATCGTCGCGCTATTATTCAACTGTTAAAAGACGTTAAAATTTGTAAAGGTAAAAAAGTCGTTATATTTCCTGAAGGTACTCGATCGCAATCAGGAAAAATAGAACCCTTTGAAGCTGGAGCAAAATTATTAGTTGAAAAGCTAAAGCTTAAAGCCCAACCCGTTGTTATTAAAAATATATTAGATATTTATAATGAGTCAGATAAAACGGCGACTTCAGGTACCATCGAAATAGAAGCCTTACCCGCTATTACCATTACCGATGATTGGTACGAGCACACCCATCAGAAAATGAATAAGACTTTTAGCCAATAACTATATAGATATTGGCTAATTAGTTTGTCTGCTAACTGTTAATAAAACGCATAACCACTCGCACATGCGTTTTATACTATCTTACATTGTTTCTACAAATGCCAAATAGTATTGCTGCACGCTACTGTCGATAATAACGCTAGTTTATTACTTATTAATTTCGGTAAAGGATATCAATTATCAAATAACCTAACTTAGCAGCCATTTCACTACTCTCTCTTTCGTTAATCAGTAGCTATTCAAGTACCCAAGATGACGATGGATTTTCCTAAGCCTATCTTTTTGGTAATGATCAAATTGTTGATAATTTTTCTGTCGAGCTGGCTTACAATACCGCGACAGAGCTGATAGCTGTAAATGAAATAAAACAAGCGATAATAGATAAAGTTGTGGTACAAACAATAAACCTATGTTTGCTTTAAGTGCCGATGAAATGGAATTAGATGGTTTTGTTAAAGGTGAAGATGGAGCGAGGGTTTTCTTTGAAGTAGTATGACAGCATCAACGAGATTGGGCATTGGTATCAAGGCTGGCTACGTTACCAATGCATAGGTGAATTAATACTAAAGTCGCCCTATATTGATATTAGTTACTTGTTTTAAAATCCTCGACTTCAAAGATTTAAAAGATTAATAGCGACTTTTATATTTTTTCTATACCCTTTTCTTTGCTGGGCTTTTCTTTACTGGGCTTTTCAATAATATGAAAAGCTGGTAGAGAAACATGCCAATAAATAGCAGCTAAACGTAACATCAATGCTGTAGAGATAGAAGCAATCATAGCGTGGTTATCGCTCCAACCTAACCAGTGTAATAGAATAAATAGGCTACCTCCAAGCATCGCTGCCAGCGCATAAATCTCTTCACGTAAAATCATTGGTATTACATTACATAATACATCTCGAATCATACCGCCAGCCACACCCGTGATAGTACCTAGTATGACGGCAACTGGGATAGGTACGCCTAAATATAATGCTTTTTGTGTTCCTAGAACGGCAAATAATGCTAAACCGAGTGCATCTGCAATCAGTAAAAAACGTTTAGGAATTCTTTTGGGTTGCCTGATAAGTACAATGGTGAGTATCGCGGTCGCTAAAATAACATAGAGGTAATAAGGTTTTACCACCCAAAATACTGGGGTTTGTAAAATAACATCACGAATGGTTCCTCCACCTACTGCTGTCACTGAAGCGAGTACCACCACACCAAAAGGATCAAGCTGGTAACGCCCAGCCATAAGCGCACCCGATAAGGCAAATACAACAATACCAAAAATATCTAAATAAAATAAAAATTCATTCATGAAAAGTCCAGTCTAGTCTAGTCCATTAATGATACTAAACGGGTTAGTTGTATCGCAGTATCGATTAAGCACTAAAGGCTAACTGCCAGCCTAATGCTAACAATACGAGTAAAAATAAACTACTATACATGGCAAGATTCACTTTATGCGTCGCTTTAATAATATCGCGTGGCTCTGGTTGCTTACCAAGGTCATTGAAAGCTAATTTACGTAATTTTTCCTCTTGATATATAGCCACCCCACCTAATCTTACCGTCAGCGAAAAAGCAAAAACTGCAATAATAAAATCATTATTGAGTTTAAAAAAATGCATTCGTGTTAATCGCCAAAATAATAAACTACCCTGCCCGACTGTACTCAGTAATATAAGCAATGCCATTAAACGGCTAGGTAACCACTGTATAAACTGAATAAATAGCTGGCTATAAAAGCCAAAATACTTATATTGCGCTAACTTAGTATTCCAACAATAGTGTATTTCTAATAGGAGTCTGTAGCTTAATGCCGCTAATGGACCAATGCTAACAAAAATAAAACTTACCACATAAATCTGCTGCACACTACGAAGTAGCTGCATTTCAATAGCAGCTTTACTTAAGCCGACTTGTGATAACTGCTCTGTTTCTCTTAACAGCAATGGCTTGAGTGTTTGCTTAGCCAGATAGTTTTGTTTAGCAACTAACGCTTGAGCAATGCTTTTGTTAATTTGTCCTAGGTTCAGACTACCTAGCGCTAAATAAAGTAATAGCCCTTGCCAAAGATAATCAACCGCAACAAAGTCTGCAAATAACCATAAAATAATAGCTATTGGTATTAACGTGACTAGCAGCGCTAATAAGCCCGCAATAGTTTGATGCGATGTACTATTTTTACCGTTATTCACTTTATTACCGAGCTGTACGCAATAAAATTTAAAAAATCGTAACGGCTCATGAGCAATAAAGTGGCTAACTAAGGACTTAATTAACAGCACCACCATGAGGATTAACACATAATAGGTAAAAGGCGTTAACTCGGTGAGTACTGTCATTGATTATCCCTTTTAATTTTTCTACATACTTAACCTGAGCTCAAATAATACCATTTGCATTACTTAAGAGCGCTAAGTGTTTTACCTTTGAGTTGCTCTAACATGTTTAATACCAGTTGCGATGAGTTAACCGCCGCTGTTTCTAAATATTCTTCAAAAGTATGTGGTGATTCTTTACCAGCAATATCTGATAGTGAACGAATAATAACAAATGGAGTTTTAAGCTGTAAACAAGCTTGAGCGATAGCTGCACCTTCCATTTCAACCGCAGCCATTGTCGGGAAGTTAGCACGGGCTTTCGCCACATCTTCTTCTTTAGTCATGAAGGTATCACCCGTAGTGATCAAACCGGTTACTGCGGTAATACTCTTGCCAGCAGTTTGGCTTAATAGTTCAATACCTTGTTTTGCTGCGGCAACCAAATCATCATGTGGTATAAATGCCGCAGGATTGGCGGGTAATTGTCCTACTTCATAACCAAATGCCGTAAGATCAACATCGTGATAGCGAACTTCTGAACTTACCACAATATCGCCTACTTTTAATGCCACATCAAAACCGCCAGCAGAGCCAGTATTAACGACGTAATCAACCTGAAAACGGTCTATTAATATCGCTGTCGCGAGCCCGGCAGCAACCTTACCAATACCGGATTGAACAATAACAACATCACTACCATCTAATTGTCCTTGATGAAAGGTATAACCTGCATGTTCAGTACTTTTAGCATAGGTTAATTTTGCTTTTAAAATGGCAACTTCAGGCTCCATTGCGCCAATAATTCCTGCTTTCATAATAATTCCTAACTGTGTTTAATTTAATTAAGCAGATGATCACTGCTGATTTCACTATGACAAGATCATAGCTTGTTTCATGCGTATTCTTGCAGACCCAAAAAAATAAGATTATCGATAAATTGAATGCTGTTTACCGATAGCATCTTTGGGGGTTTTTGCTCTACCAATAATTTGGTTAACGTCTTACCATTACCACCAGTTAATATAATACGATCAACGTTACCTAATTGCTGCGCTTGTTCAATCGCTTGTTCAACCATACCCAGAGTAGCTGCCCAACAAGCGTTATTAACATTATCGCTCGTGTTAGTGCCAAAGGCTAAATTGGCCACGGTTTTACTTTCAGCACGTACCAAAGTACTGTGACTCAAAATACTGTTAAACAGTGCGTTAACACCCGCTAATATCCAGCCACCTTGGTGCTGACCATTCTTTGCTAGGAAATCAACAGTGGTCGCAGTGCCAGCATCTATAATTAATATATTTTCTTTTGGGTAAAGTCTTATCGTACCCAATAATGCCAGCCAACGATCAATACCCAAGGTCGTAGGCTCTTGATAAGCCGAAGTTAACGCCTTTTTTTGTTGTTCACTATATACTTGTTTGAAGCTAATTTTATGCGTGGCACACCAGTGTTCAAGTTCATTGGTTAATGCCGATTTAGCGACATTGGCCACTATAACTCTACAAACTCGACAGAAGTTTTCTTCAAAGTAGGCTGCAGTAAAATCTTTATTATTTAGCTGTGTAGTTGCTAATAATTTACCGTCAATGAGTAGGACATATTTTGTTCGACTATTGCCAATATCTATTAATAAAATCATTCATCCATCCTAAGACTTACTTCACCGCCATAAACAGGCTTAACTTGACCATCTACCTCTAATAGCAAAGCACCTTGGTTATTAACACCTCGACATATGCCATAAGTTACTCTCTGACCAGTAATTAATTTTACCCTTTTATTTAAAAAGGCATCATTCGCATGCCACTCATCCAACATAGGCACTAAACCTTCGTGCTGGTGCTGGTGCAGTCGTTGTCGTAAGCAACTAATTAATTGAGCACTAAGTGCGTTTCTATCAATTTTGACTTTACTGTGTGATTGTAAATCTGTCCATTTTTGTTCAATTAATTTCCCTGCTTCTTCTGGCATGTGTAGATTTAAACCAATACCAATGACACAGTGACTTGGCTCTAATGCCTGCCCTTCGAGATCAATTAGAATACCCGCAAGTTTTACCCCACCTAGGTAAATATCATTCGGCCATTTTAGCTGAACTTGTATATTACTATGGGCTTTTACTGCATCACTTACTGCTAATGCGCTAACTAAACTTAAGCCCATGGCCGCGGATAAACCTTGCTCCAAGTACCAGTACATAGACAAGTAAATTTGCGAACCAAAAGGCGAAATCCACTGCCTCCCACGACGTCCCCGGCCAGCGCTTTGATATTCTGCTAAACAAACTTGCCCCGGCAATACTTGATTGGGCAAGCGCCTCATTAGGTAGTCATTGGTCGAGTCAATTAAGCTATGCACTTCAACCAATGGCAAGTCGCTTTGCTTTTCAGTTTGTTTACTCAGTTCATTGACTAAAAAACTGATAATTTTGTCTTTCTCTAATACGTACAGTGGTTGCGCCAGCTTATAACCTTTACCAGTAACACTGTAGATATCTAAACCAATTTCAGTTAATGCTTTAATATGTTTAGCAATTGCAGTTCGACTTATCCCTAACTGCTCACCAAGTAATTGGCCTGAAACAAATTGGCCTAAAGCTAATGACTTAACTAAATGCTCTTTTACTGCTTTAGTCATCGTACTTATCTCCGATAGGATTGATATCAATCAGCGATGAAAATGATCTTTCGCCTTGCTGCGTAATCATGCGCACTTCTGGCGTTAAGGACACTAAAAATTTTTCGGATACTTTTCGTTGGACATATTTAGCCAAGCTAATAATATCTGTACCTAAATCACTACCATAATTCACTAGTACTAAGGCTTGTTGTTTATGAACGCCAACGTTGTCATGGCGAAAGCCTTTTAATCCTACTTGGTCTATTAGCCAACCAGCAGCCAGTTTTATCTCACCATTTTGCTGTGGATAATGTGGGATTTTAGGATATTTCTGCTGTAATTGAGCAAAGTTTTCTTTATTAATCACAGGATTTTTAAAGAAGCTACCAGCATTAGGTAACTGTTTAGGATCAGGCAACTTGCTACTACGTAATTTAATAACTTGGTTCATCACCTGCTGAGCAGTACTATCTTTTGCTAGGGTGTCTAATCCTGCATAGGAAAGATTAGCGTGCCATGCTTTTGGGAAATTAAAAGTAATCTGAGTAATGAGACCTTTGTTATAGCGTTCTTGCTTAAAAATACTATCACGATAGGCAAAGTTACATGCTTTTTTTGTTAGCGAGTGCATGGTTTTACTAGCAAACTCATACCATTGGATATCTTGACAATAATCCGCAAACTCAACGCCGTAAGCGCCAATATTTTGTACCGGTGCTGCGCCAATACTACCAGGAATCAAGGCTAAATTCTCTAATCCATAAATACCTTGTTCTAAACAAAAACAAACCAGATCATGCCAATTTTCTGCTGCGCCAGCAGTGACGATAAAGTGATCATCGCGGTCATCAATTTTAATACCGGTAAATTTTGGCTGGATGATAATTGGTGCTTGGGCTTCTACAAATAATGTATTACTACCATCACCCAGTATATAGAAATTTTCCGCTGATAAATCAGGTAACTTCTGTAATTCTGCCAGCGAGCTTGGGAAATAGATACGTGAGCAACTCGCCTTAATATTAAAGCTGTTACTGCTTTTTAGGGAGTAATTTTGGTTTGAGTACATAGCCATGAGAATGAAAAATTAAAGTATCATTATTGTACTGAAAAATCGCCTGAACACCAATTATTCACTACTATTAATGGTGATACTGCATCAAAAAACATCTTGCTACAATATTGCCATTAATGGTTCACTTTATTATTTAGCCTAATGTAAGTTAAATACGCACTAAAACATCATTAAGGGCTAAGCGAGATTTTGGTAACTTGGCATTAAAATCAGCTTCAGGCTGATGATAACCAATAGCTAATGCTACATTACATTGATAACCATCAAGCTCAGCGCTAAATTCTTTATTCACTAGCTCAATATCAATACCTTCCATTGGTGTAGAATCAATTTGAAGTCGTGCAAGTATATGAAGAGTATTACCCAAAGCAAGGTAGGTTTGTGCTTTGGTCCAAGTACTTGTATCACCATCTTCAGCGGTATTAAGTTCTGCAAATAGATAAACACCAAATGCTGCTTCTCGATTTTCTAATGGTGTTCGTTTATCTTCAATACCTTTATCAACAACCTTAGCGTAGTCGTCACGGGTATATTTTGGATTATGAGCAAAAAGAATTACCTGTGAGCTATCAAAAACATGTTTCTTATTATACTCATGCATATTTGCAAATGTTTTACTCATGCGCGTTTTTGCTTCATCACTTTCTAGTACGATAAACTTCCAAGGTTGTGAGTTTATCGACGAAGCAGAAAGGCGCATCGCTTCAAATAAAATATTCAGATCTGCCACTGGAATTTTTCTACTTGCATCGTATTTTTTTACCGTATGACGGCTAGTAAGATCTTCAATAATTGGGTGAGTCATGGTGATTCCATTTAAATTATGTATATAAAATAAGGTAAAGCTACATAACCTCAACTCGTTTTAATATGCAGTTTTACCATTATATAGAGTTATTTATAGATCTCTATAGTGTGGTATTTTGGCTTATATCAAGAAAACTTTACCTGTTAATAACTTGTCTATTGCAAGTGAAATTAACGTTGAGATAAATAAAAATAGCCACTATAGATTTACTAATTTATATTACTTATTCATATCAACCACAACCCTAGCCGTAACATCACCATTGAGTAATTTTTCCGCCACATCAATAGATGCTGCTAAACCAATAAGGGTTGCTATAGATTTCATATCCGTTACTGATAAAATCTTCGATAGTTTTTTCCATACTGCTACTCTATCTGCTCTAGGGCGCATCACGCTATCATGACCTAATAAAGATACTCCACGTAAAATAAAAGCGGGTAAATCTATGCCTTGTGCTAAATCACACGCGGCAACTGCACCACCATATTGCATACTTGCACAGACATTCGCTAAAGTGTGACTATCGATAGAATCAACTACGCCAGTCCATTTTTCTTTCATTAAGGGTTTACCTGGGACTGATAATTATGCTCTATCAATAATTTTATTCGCGCCTAAATCAACTAAATAATCATACTGGTCACTGCTACCTGTAGAGGCTACAACCGAATACCCCATTAATGATAGTAATTTTACCGCAAAACTACCTACCCCACCGGTAGCACCAGTAACCAAAATTTTACCACTGTCGGGATTAATACCATTTTTTTCTAATGCTAGAATACACAACATAGCAGTATAACCTGCGGTACCAATTGACATTGCCTCCAGTGGTGAAATGTTTTCTGGTAGAGGGATAAGCCAATCACTATTTACTTTTGCTTTTTATGATAAACCGCCCATATGCTTTTCACCAACACCAAAGCCGTTAAGTAACACCTTATCGCCTACTTTAAATTCATCACTTTCACTGTGTTCGACTATGCCACGAAAATCTATACCAGGGATCATCGGAAAACTTCTTATTACTGGAGCCTTACCCGTAATAGCTAGCGCATCTTTATAATTCAGCGTGCTATATAAATTCTTCACTAAAACATTACCTTGAGCTAATTTTTCTTCAGATAATTCAGCAATCGATGTTCTGTAACCGTTTTCATCTTTATCTATTAGTAAACACTTAAACATATAAGCCTCAAATATAGACCGATCGCCTATTAATTAATAAACAATTATTTCTTTAACAGTTGTAAAAAATGATTGATAAAAAGATCAATCGGTTGAGTAGATTGTACTAATTTACAACGACTTACCGCTCCTTCCCATCCAATCCAAAATAACTCTGCCAGTGACTGACACTGTTGCTGTGTAACCTCTGGACAAAGCACATTGAGATGAGCAGTATTTTGCCTTGCCAACCCTGCATCACCATAACTAACTTCTCACGGTGACTATTGGATAATACCGCAATTTATTACTCTAGATTACCAACTAAGCAGACACGATTAAAATTATATTTTTCGATACCCGCTTTAACATCATCAACAAAATTCAGTAATCTTTGCTCCAGCAGTAACTGATCATTTTTCAAATGTGAATCAAGTTTACGACAGAAGTAGCGGTCATAATGGGAAATTACCGCTAAGCCAAAGACTTCTTTATTAGCAAAGTAATAATAGAAAGATCCCTTAGGTACCAATACTTTTTTTAATATCTGCTGTAAACCTTATGAAGCAAAACCAAATTGAGTAAAGTGTTCAACACCGCTACTTATTAGTTCTGTCCTAGTTTAGCTGGTATATCGGCCTGACTTTGCCGGTCTACCTCTACGTTTTATATCATTCTGTATTTTAATAACTCAATAATAGACCGATCGTCTAATTAATTATAATAGCTAATTTATATACAGAACACACAACAGATCACAAAATATTAAAAATAAGATAGTCAATAATACCACTTCATTAGTCAATTTGACTAAAAAGTTAAATTGTTCGAAACGAGCATATTTTAATATAAAGACGTAGATAATAAATAATATATAGATATCAATTGGTTAAATTATCAATTCACCTTGGCACAACACTTGTAATACTAAGTTTAAGTAAAACAATGTTTAACACGACATAAAAATCTAACAAGAAAATACTAAAACAAGAAGGAATTTATTATGAACACATTTAACATGACTAAAAAAACGAGTAGTAAAATTAAAGAGGTAAGCCTTGCGTTAATACTTACTGCTTCTTTAATTGGTACAACGCTAAGTACAAGTGTCAATGCAGCATCGGTGTCTAGTGTTGAAAATGCCATAAGCAACTTTGTTGTTGCCCAAGGAGAAAAAATGGTGATTGAGCTAAATACGCAATTACAGCAATCAATTGATAACGAAATTAAAGAATTTATAGCTGATTTTTCATTTAATAATGCGACAACTTGGTTGACCACAGCACAAAAAATTAAACAAGAAACCCCTTTAGTACACAAAACAAACACCGATTCATTACCACTAAAATCAAATTAAGTAGGAGATAAATTATGGGATTATTCAGCCGTTTTACCGACATTGTTAATGCAAATTTAAACAGCATGTTAGACAAAGCAGAGCATCCAGAAAAAATAATTCGTTTGATCATTGGCGAAATGGAAGAAACATTAGTTGAAGTTCGTTCAACCGCCGCTAAAAGTATTGCTGAAAAAAAAATCTTAGCAAGAAAAGTTAAAGTAGCTCGCGAAGGCGTCATGCACTGGCATGAAAAAGCAGAAATTGCGTTAAGTAAAGCTCGTGAAGATTTAACTAAATCAGCACTAGCACAGAAACATAAGTGCCAAGCTCAATTAACACAACTCGACGATGAAAATACACAATTAACTGACTTGTTATCGGCAATCCAAGCAGATGCACAGCGTTTACAAGATAAACTTAATGAAGCTAAACGTCGTCAAGAAGCATTACTGCTTCGACAAGAGTCAGCTGAAGTTCGGTTAAAAGTGCGTGAAACAGCTGTGATTCATAATATTGATGAAGCAATGGCGAAATTTGAACGTTATCAACAAAAAATTGACCGTTTAGAAGCGCAAGTTGAATCGTATGATTTAACCGAAAATAAAGATTTATCAGCGCAAATATCTGATCTTGTGCAAGACGATAGTGTTGCCATAGAATTAGCTGAAATGAAGAAAAATATTGTTAATGGTTAATATTGATAAATAACCTAAAAGTCCCTAATAAAACAAGGGGATAATCACTTGATAAAATGAAAGATGGTAAAGTAAGGAGTTCCCATGAGATACGACAGAGAATATTCAACTATAAAAAGTGTTCGTCAAACATTATGTAAAGACGTTCAACATAAAAAACTAACGGGTGTTTGTGCGGGCATTGCCAAATATTATGACTTACCACGTTTAGCCGTACGTATTGCTGCAATTACCGCTCTAATTATGATACCCGTTGTTACGGGTGTCGCTTATGTAGTAGCCAGTATGTTATTACCAAACAGTAAGTATTATTAAATAGCTAATGTCTTAACCTTTAACAAAGTGAGAAAACTTGAGCTTCTTTAAATCATTAATATTGGCAATTTTAGCAACTATTTTCTTAACCTACGTTTTTGGCGTTGGCATGTTAGAGGTAATAAACCTAAATGTAATGATAGACGGTGAAGTCATTGAGCCTTTAAAAGCCATCGGCGTGTCGGCTTTAGTTGTTATGCTATTAGTCATTATTGCCTTAGCGATTGTCTTAAGTGTTTTTGGCAGTCTAATTTTTATTAGTTTGATTTTATTAGGTAGCATTGCCATGGTAGCGATAGGAGTATTTTGGCCAATAGTATTAATAGCACTCGTTATTTGGCTATTTAGTCGAAATAAAAACACTAAGCAATATGCTTAGTGTTTACTAAAGATTAGCCGTGTATATTCAAATAATATTACCGTACTTTATTTAAAAACTTAGCAAGAATATCTTTACATTCTTGTGAGTTAACCAGATGAGAAAACGCTTGACTTTCATCACTGATAACCTGGCTTAATGCTACTTTATTTGCTTGGCGAATTAACCGACGGCTAGTCATTACTGACTCAACAGGTAAGTTAGCAATTGCTTGGGCAACATCTGCAGTCAAAGCTAATAATTCATTTGGCTGACAAGTTTGATTAGTTATGCCATAATTTAATGCCTGCTCTGCATTAAATATATTACCTAATACCATTAATTCAAAGGCTTTATTGGGACCAATTTTTTGAGTTAATAATAAACTAGAACCAGCTTCAGGGCATAAACCAAGTTGAGTAAAAGGTAGTTTAAATTTACTATTATTGGCTGCAATCACCATATCACAATGTAATAACAGCGTGGTGCCAATACCAACCACAGCGCCAGCAACACCAGCAACAAGTGGTTTAGTAAATTCGGACAGCACTTTGACAAATTCAAGCGCAGCTAATTCATCATTATCTGAACATTGAATAAAGTCATTTAGATCATTACCTGCACAAAAACAACTTTCGTTGCCTTGAATGACCACACAATGAATACTTGTAGTTTTCTCTGAATAAGAAAAATGCTGACAAAGTTGTTTATACATATCGTTAGTTAACGCATTTTTTTTATCAAGTCGATTCAAGGAAATTGTAAAAACACCTTGTTTTTCTGTCGTTAAAATCAAGTTACTCATTTGCCACCAGTTTAGTTACATAGGTATACAGATATAAGGTATAGTCACACCTTAGTATTTGTTAGCAGGGATGTATAGTTAGAATGAAAAATATTCACTATAGAAAGATCTTTATCATTTTCATGTTATTAATCGGTATGATAACCAATGTCTATGCAATGACTGATATAACGGTTTCAGAAGGATATATTAAGGCTAGTATCCCTGGCAGTAGCATTACCGCGGCTTATATGACAATAAGTAATGCAGGTAATAAAGCGATAACCTTACAAAAGATCAGTAGCACAATATCAGATCGTATTGAAATTCATGAACACAGCATGTCGGATGGTATGATGCGCATGCGTCAAGTAACTGAAATAACTATTGACGCTAACAATGAAGTAGTTCTTCAACCATCAGGTTTACACCTTATGATTTTTTCATTAAAACAAAAAGTTACCGACAAAGATGTTATTCCATTAACATTATATTTCTCAAATAAAACTAAAATTAATATTCAATTACCTGTTTATCGTTATAAATAGTACAATACTTACAATCTCATCCTTGGAGTGGATATGAAAACGATGTTTTCTACAAAATCAATTTTTTGGGCTTTTATCGCCATATTTTTTCTTCTATACGGTGTTGGCGTTTATTGGAGTAGCGAGCCTTTATCTATCAATATTCACGCTGAAGTAACCCAAGCTGCTAAAGCTGAAAATGTTGCACCTGTTGTTGGCTACACCACTACAACTGTATTAATCAAAGTTAGCGAAGTATTATTGAATAAGCCTGGTGGTTATTTATCCAATGACATAATGCCTCCCTCACTATTCTTAGATAATATGCCTGCCTGGGAGTTTGGTGTATTAGAAATGGTACGTGACATGGCTTTAGTCATGCGTAAAGATTTTAGCCGTTCGCAATCACAATCATTAGTGAACAAGCATTTGCAAGAGGCACAGCCTCGTTTGAATATCAATAATAAAAACTGGGCAGTACCCAGTGCAGAGTCTGAATACAGTGAAGCAATTAAGCAACTTTATGCTTATCGTTCTGCCTTGGTAAGTACTAACGGTAATCACAAAGCACAGTTTTACGCTCGTGCTGATAATTTACGAGCTTATATAGAAGAAGTGCAAAAACGTTTAGGTAGTTACTCACATCGTTTAAGTATGAGTGTTGGTCGTGAGCAAGTAAACACCGACTTAGCAGGTGATAAAACCGCAGAGCAATCAAGCCAAGGTGTTTCTCATTTACAACTACAAACCGATTGGTGGAAAATTGATGATATTTTCTATGAAGCTAGAGGCGCAACTTGGGCGTTATTGCAATTACTTAGAGCGATTGAAATAGATTTTAATAGTGTGTTAGAAAATAAGAATGCAAAAATTAGTTTACAACAAATTATTCGTGAGCTAGAAGCAAGTCAAGAATCCTTATGGAGCCCAATGGTGTTAAATGGCAGTGGCTTTGGTCTTGTTGCCAATCACTCATTGGTAATGGCTAACTATATTTCTCGCGCTAATGCAGCATTAATCGATTTAAATGAACTTTTAACTAAAGGATAACAACATGAAAAAAACTTTTTTAGCTGCCAGCGTAGCAGCTTTAATGTGTGGTAGTGGTAGTGCTCAGGCTGATACTTTATTAGGTTTATATATTGGTGGTCAAATCTGGGCTAACGAAGCCAGTGGTAGTTTTGGTGAAGGTATTGACGACCAAGCAGTTTTTGATTTTGATGATAAAAATCAAAGCAGTTTTTATGTTGCTTTTGAACACCCCATTCCATTAATTCCAAATATAAAAATCGCTTCAACAACACTTGATACTGTTGGTGGTAGTGAAATTTTGGGTAGCTTTAAATTTGACAACGTTACGTATTCTTCTCAAACAACGTTAGATACAACGCTTGATGCTAGCTTTGTTGATTACACTTTATATTATGAAGTATTTGATAATGACCTGTTAACCTTTGATTTTGGTTTAACTGCACGTGATCTAGATGCTTATATTCAGGTATCAGATGCAAGTACAAGCAGTGATTCTGATGTATCAGGTATTATCCCAATGGCTTATATTTCAACTATTGTTGGGTTGCCTTTTACTGGCTTAAACGTCTTCGCTGAAGCTAATTTCATGAGCTATGACGACCAAACCGTTTATGATGCGCAAATTGGTGTCAGCTATGCGATTTTAGATAATATTGCTGTCGATTTTGACGTAACGTTGGGTTATCGTACGGTTAAAATGGAAATAAATGACATTGATGACTTCTACAGTGATTTAACTTATGACGGTTTCTTTGCCGGCGCTATTGTTCATTTTTAGCACCTAGCTATAGTCGAATAAGCAAAAAACAAAGCCGTAAGTATCATTGATACGTACGGCTTTTTTTGTGACTGATACCAAACTTATTACTCATGAATATTAGTATTAGCATTAGTTATTAACATGAGAAAGCCTGCCATAACGTTTATGTAAGATCTCTACTCGCTCAACATACACTTGGGTTTCCTTATAAGGAGGAATACCACCATGCCTTTTTATTGCACCCTCTCCTGCATTATATGCTGCTGAGGCTAATTTATTATCGCCTTTATATTTTCTGAGTAAGCGCGCTAAATGTTTAACGCCACCTTTAATATTTTGCTGAGCACTTAATGAGTTTTTAACACCTAACTCACGCGCAGTAGCTGGCATTAATTGCATTAATCCTTGTGCCCCTTGTTTAGAGATAGCTTGCGGGTTAAAGTGAGATTCAGCATGAATAACAGCACGTACAAAAGCTGGATCAATGCCATATTCAAGTGCGGCGTGATTTATATCATTCTTATAAGGCTGTAAATACAGTTTTGCTTTACGCCAATCAATTAACGAATCAACTTCACAAGCATAACAGTCCAAACGATAGCGACTAAACTTCACATTCATGGGTTCAATATCAGAAAAAGACGTTATTCCTGAAGTTGATTTATACGTATAAATATTAGCTGATTTTTTTTCTGTCGCATTACTATGATTAATAGTAGTAAACAAAATAAAGAGCAAAACAAAGCCGTAATATTGTAATTTATGCTTTAAAATTATCCTCATAAAGCCCCCAGAGACAGTTCGCGTGACATTAACTAAGTCCTTTCACAATTCTATATTCTATTTTGGAATAAAAAATCGCTATCTATTCCTTTTGATCTGACTGGAATTTGTCTATTCTTCTCTCATCAATTGTCATGGGTGAAAATAGTTATGTTACCAGAGCAGCGCTTATTAAATCAAAATACATCAAATTCAGCAAACAATAGTAGTGCCTTAGATACTAATCAACTGGCTTCACTGCAACAAAGCATTGCTGATTACTCTTCACTGCAACTTGCTTGGGCAAGTGGTTATTTAGCGGCGAAAAGCGAGCAAGGTCAAAATGCTCAGCTAGTACCTGTTGCAACAGCGGTTGCTGCTAAGACGTTAACTATATTATATGCATCGCAAACAGGTAATGCTAAAGGTGTTGCTAGCCAGCTTGAGAAAAGTGCTAAAGCGGCCGGTATTACCGTTGTTCTAAAAAACATTGCTGACTATAAAGCCAAGTCATTAAAGAATGAAAGTCATTTACTCATTGTTGCCAGTACGAATGGTGAAGGCGAAGCCCCTGATGACGCCATTGAGTTTCATGAGTTTTTATTAGGTAAAAAAGCACCTAAATTACCTAACTTAAGTTACAGCGTATTAGCGCTAGGCGATAGTAGTTATGAATTTTTCTGTCAAACAGGTAAAGATTTTGACGAACGCTTACAAGCATTAGGAGCAAAACAAGTTGCGCCACGCCTAGATTGCGATGTTGATTATGACAGTGAATGCGAAAGCTGGACCTTAAGTATTGTTGAGTCACTTAAAGATGAACTGACCCAAACTGATGCTGCTTTAACACCAGTGAGTTACATTGGCGATTTACCAACAGCAGTCGCGACTAGCCAGTATTCAAAGCAAAATCCATTTGCTGCTGAATTCTCATTAAGTCAAAAAATCACTGGTCGTGATTCAGCGAAAGATGTTCGTCATATTGAAATAGATTTAGGTGAGTCAGGTTTAACTTACCAAGTAGGTGATGCCTTAGGCGTTTGGTTCGAAAATGACGAAACGCTTGTTGCTAAATTACTTACTGAGCTTAACTTTTCTGGCGATGAAAAAATCACCTTAAAAATATCAGGTGAAGTACAAGAGCTTTCATTACAAGAAGCGTTAGTTAGCCAACTAGAGATTACCCAAACAGCGCCAGCATTTATTGAGTTTTGGGCACAACACTCTCAAAATAGTAAATTACTTGCCCTAGCAAGTGATAAAAATTTAGCACGTGAGTTTGCTGGAGAACATCAAGTTATTGATGTAGTGAACTTAGCTAAAGCTGATGTAGATGCACAAAGCTTTGTTAACGCTTTACGTAAAATCACACCACGTTTGTATTCAATCGCTTCAGCTCAATCTGAAGTAGAAGAAGAAGTACATTTAACGGTGGGTGTCGTTAGCTATGATGCTAACGGTGATACCCGCACCGGTGGTGCTTCAGGTTTCTTATGTCAACGCCTTGAAGAAGGTCAAAAAGTACGGGTATTTGTTGAACATAACGATAACTTCCGTTTACCACAATCAGACGATACTCCGGTGATCATGATTGGCCCTGGAACCGGTGTAGCACCGTTTAGAGCTTTCATGCAAGAACGTGAATCGCGTGATGCAACAGGTGATAACTGGATGTTCTTTGGTGATCAAACCTTCACTCAAGATTTCTTGTACCAAGTTGAATGGCAAAATTATTTAAAATCAGGTTTGTTAACACGTATGGACGTAGCCTTTTCTCGTGATCAGGCCGAAAAAATATATGTACAAGATCGTTTGAAAGAACAAGCGAGTGAGGTTTTTTCCTGGTTAGAGCGTGGTGCACACTTATATATTTGTGGTGATGCTAATCGCATGGCTAAAGATGTTCATCAAACCTTGGTAGAAATTATTCAAGAACACGGAAAATTAAGCGTCGAACAAGCTGAAGACTATTTAAAATCACTACGATCTAATAAGCGTTACCAGAAGGATGTTTACTAATGAGCAACAATTTCACCAAAGTTGAAAACCCAGTATTAGTTGTTGAAGGTAAACAGGCCGATAATGAACGCTTAAAAGCTGAAAGCGATTACCTACGCGGTACAATCAAAGAAGACCTGCAAGATAGAATGACAGGTGGCTTTACTAGCGATAATTTCCAGTTGATTCGTACTCACGGTATGTACCAGCAAGATGATCGTGATATTCGTGCAGAGCGTCAAAAGCAAAAGTTAGAACCATTACACAATGTCATGCTTAGAGCGCGCTTACCCGGTGGTATTATCAACCCAACACAATGGTTGGCTATTGATAAATTTGCTGATGATTATACTTCTTACGGTAGTATCCGCTTAACTACGCGTCAAACATTCCAGTTCCACGGGGTATTAAAGCCTGATATTAAGTTGATGCACCAAACATTAAATAGTGTAGGTCTTGACTCTATTGCCACTGCTGGTGATGTAAACCGCAACGTACTTTGTACTTCTAACCCTGTTGAATCTACGCTACATCAAGAAGCGTATGAGTGGGCAACGAAGCTCAGTGAACATTTACTACCAAAGACTCGTGCCTATGCCGAAATTTGGTTAGATGAAGAAAAAATTGAAACCACTGAAGCCGATGAAGTAGAGCCTATTTTAGGTAGTAATTACTTACCACGTAAATTTAAAACAACGGTAGTCATTCCACCAAATAACGACATCGATGTTCATGCTAACGATTTAAACTTTGTCGCCATCAGTGAAGGTGGTGAGTTAATTGGTTTTAACGTACTTGTTGGTGGTGGTTTAGCCATGACTCACGGCGATAAAGGAACTTACCCTCGTTGTGCAGATGACTTTGGCTTCATTGCAAAAGAACATACTTTAGCGATTGCTGCCGCGGTTGTGACCACACAACGTGACTGGGGTAACCGAGTAAATCGTAAGAACGCTAAAACTAAATATACTTTAGATAGAGTTGGTGTTGATACGTTTAAAGCGGAAGTAGAACGTAGAGCTGGTGTTGAATTTTCTAAATCTCGCTCATATAAGTTTACTCACCGTGGCGATAGCTTTGGTTGGGTAGAAGGTATTGATGGTAAGCATCACCTAACTTTATTCATTGAAAATGGCCGTATACTTGATTCAGAAAGAGCCGACCTAGCAGGTAAAGCATTAAAAACAGGTATGCGTGAAATTGCTAAAATTCATCAAGGCGATTTCCGTTTAACCGCAAACCAAAACCTTATTGTTGCTGGTGTTGTAGAAGCAGATAAAGCAGCTATTGAACAACTTGCTCGTGATCATGGTTTAATCAACGATGGTGTTTCGAATCAACGTAAGAGTTCAATGGCTTGTGTTGCGTTCCCTACGTGTCCATTAGCGATGGCGGAAGCAGAGCGTTACTTACCTGGTTTAGTCGATGATGTTGAAGCTATTCTTACCAAAAATGGTTTAAAAGACGAAAGTATTATCTTACGTGTTACGGGTTGTCCGAATGGTTGTGGACGCGCCATGCTTGCTGAAATTGGCTTAATTGGTAAAGGTCCAGGTAAGTACAATATGTACTTAGGCAGTGATTTAGCTGGCTCACGCGTACCGAAATTATATAAAGAAAACCTTGATGAAGCAGCCATATTAAGTGAAATCGATGCATTAAGTGCCCGTTGGTCAGTAGAACGTCTTGAAGCTGAAGCCTTTGGTGATTTTGTAATCCGCGTTGGCATCGTTGAACAAGTTATTGTCAGCTTTAGGGATTTTCAT
Source organism: uncultured Colwellia sp. (assembly GCA_913049915.1). Taxonomy (GTDB): domain Bacteria; phylum Pseudomonadota; class Gammaproteobacteria; order Enterobacterales; family Alteromonadaceae; genus Colwellia. The sequence continues at coordinate 5,230 of CAJWZC010000047.1, read as the reverse complement.
CATGCTTAGTACCGCAACAGACTTTGCAGAGAAAGGAGCTAATAGCTCCTTAGATCTCGTCTTTCCTAGCGGGTCGTTAGGTGAGTGGAATCTCTCTCTTGAAAAACAAACCGCGATTACTCGTGCCGAGTGGGCGATAGAAAACTTGCCTGGCAAGTTTGTTTTATCGTCTAGTTTTGGTATTCAATCAGCGGTAATGCTGCATTTACTTACCCAAGTAGATAGCAATATTCCGGTATTAATTACTGATACTGGTCATTTATTTCCTGAAACCTACCGTTTCATCGAACAAATGACTGAGCGCTTAAACTTGAACTTACAAGTTTATCAAGCCAAAGAAAGTGCTGCATGGCAACTTGCCAAACACGGTGAAGAATGGAAAAAAAGTGACGATGCCCTTAAAGCGTATAATCGCCGCAATAAAGTAGAACCTTTAGAGCGTGGTTTATCTGAGCTTGAAGCTAGCACTTGGTTTTCTGGTGTTCGTCGTCAGCAATCAGAGCATCGTGAAGGTTTGTCTGTCGTTAGTACCTTGCGTGGTCGTTATAAAGTCCATCCAATTATTGATTGGACCAATAAAGACGTGTATGAGTACCTAACTAAACACAACTTACCTTACCACCCACTTTGGGAAGAGGGTTATGTATCCGTTGGTGATGTACACAGTACCAAGCCATTAACGCTAGGTATGACTGAAAGTGATACTCGCTTTGGCGGTGGTCAACGTGAATGTGGCTTACACACTGACGGTGATGGTATTTAGTTGCCCTGTTAATTTATTATCTTAGCCGTGAAAATAAAAAGCTAAAAGAGTCATTCTTTTAGCTTTTTTTGTGCCTTGTATTTGTCCTTATTTAGTAGCTTATAGTGTATTTTTATTGTTTGGCCTCGCGGTGGCGACCACAGCCAAGGGGCACGTACCTTCGAACCCCTCGGCTTCCTGTCTTGGGTCGAGGTCTACCTTTGCTAATTAATGCTTGAATTGCTGAGATGGGATTTGGGGGAGCTTGGCTATTATCTTTTTCAAACTAGCAACAGAGCTTTTGGTGAGATTAAGTAACACTGTATCAACAAACGCCCAATCTGTTTTAACAAACGCTGAAAAGAATAAAAGTGTCCACGTATGTTCGTCAGGGATGATGGTCATAGCGCTATTACGTCGATAACATTTGAGTGAATTGAAGAATAAGTTTGTCAGCAGATCCGATAGATTCCAAAGGGAGAAAAAAGAGTGGAGGTAGTCTCACTCTTTCTTCTGGGTAGAGTCGCCACCGCGACATATCATTTAAATTGACGTTGAGGTATCACCAATTGATTGAATGTTCACTACTAGCCATAAGCTGACGTTAAGCATTTGCAAAGCCATGATGATATCAGGGCAATACTAACCGAAATTTACTAAACTCTTTGGTCGCCGATACTTACGAAGCCTACCTTTGCAGTGCGCCCTGACTCTAAATGTGAAGTAGCAGCTTCATTCTATTGTTCTTCAATCATTTTAGCTGAAATATCTAACGTAGTTATTTGGGTTATTAATGCGGATTGATGATAATCCCATTACCAAGAACACAAACAACAATGATAAATAAATATGCTACTCAGTATAAATAGATATATTGTTTGTTTTCTAGTCTTTCTTTAAACATCACTTAGTCACTACGTTTTATAAAATAAACCCTCAAAGTTTTCACTGTGAGGGTTTATCAAAATATAATCACTTTTGAAAACGTATATTATCCACTTAAATCAAGGTTATAATTAGCTTAAATCGTTAGTCAATAATCTTTGGTTCGTAAGCTTCATCTTCACCGGTATACCAATATTTAATTATCTTCTCTGCTGACTTTCCTCGAATAGATTGTGACATATTGGGGAAACCTTCTACGGTATTGGTACTAGCAGGTCGTTGGTTTTTATCTGGTATCAAGGTATCTGACAACCAATATCCAGTCGCAGTTGTTGTACCTAATGTTTCAAAGTAAGGTTGATTATCTGCTGCTCTCAGTAATCCTTCGGTAAAAATTGCTTGTGCCGAAAAGTCAGTTTTCACTTCATATTGAACACAATTAGTTTCAATTCCATTAATAGTTCCTGCAGTGCAAAATCCATCTTCAATCCAGCCGGTTGTTAAAAATGATGCATGACTTTGACCAAAAAAGTTAAAAATTATTTTTGGGATAGTATCACTTGAATTATACCAGCAAGGTTGATCATCTAAACAACGCCATTGGTTATGGGTATTTTCAATAAACTGAGCCGCTCGTTCTTCTATTAGCTCAACAGTAGCAGTAGCTACTTCATCTTCCTTAAGTGGATTACCAAATGGCAGTATCATACCGTCAACTTTATCGAATACGCGTTTGTCATTCCATTGTGGTCCATCACCTATATAAACTTTTCCGTTGAACCTCTCTTTGATATTATCAATGATGCCGCCCATTCGTTCCATGTAGTAATCTTTAAGCTCATCAGTTTCTTCCTGTGTATTATGTTCATCGATACCACAGTGAAAACATATCCACATAGCACTCCAGTCTGCTGAAATAGCCCCTACGCCAATAGCTTCTAGACGCTCTGCTTCCCACAACATATGCGTTTCATGTGCATCCATAATTTTCTTCAATAAGGGCATATCTACTGCAACATAACCATTAAAGGGGAAAAGAGGATTCTGTTCTGTATCCAATGCCAAGAACTGCCAAATATAGTGAAGTTCCAAACCTAATTTCTCACCTTCTTCTACAATATATTCAATCACCCAATCGTCTAAATGCTTAGTATTTTGAGCCACCAACCAATCATCGGCTTGAGCATCTTGCCAATAACCAAAGTTATAAATCGAAACCGTATTTACACCATGATCTTTTAATCGCTTTAACGTCGTTCTATACATTAATTTGATATATTCAGTTTGTGAACAGTCTTGAATCCAACTGGCACCTTTTGCTTTGTAATTGCCATATATCCACTCAACGCCATAATCCTTAAGACCTATACCTTTATAGTTTTCATCACCAAAAGAGTTTTGTGGCATTGGGATATCATAGTCACCTATGTAAGACGCATATATTTCGGCATTATGAGGGTTTACACAAGAGCCTTCTGAAATATCACTGTTAACAGTAACCATGACATTTGCAGAAGCACTGCCACATGTTAGTGTGAAAGTTTGTTCACCATAGTCATTCATGACAACGGATTCACTACCCGACAATGACTTATCGCCAGACCAAGCACCTGAGGCTGTACACGATGTTGCGTTAGCACTCGACCAAGTTATGGTCGTAGATTCTTCGACCATAACCGTCATTGGACTTGCTGATATAGACACTGATGCAGGAGTTGGGGTACTTCCACCACCATCGTTAGCAGTGCTTGAGCCACCGCCACAGGCTGATAACATTAAAACCAGCGAAATAGATATTGTGACTGAAGATTTAAAAATGTTAAACATTTATACCTCATTGATTGTTAGGTAAAATGATCTACATTGGTGTGATATAAAATATGTCCGTATACTTTGTAACCCCACGACCATATGCAAAGCACTTAGGCTAGTAGTTTTGCGCCCATTAATTTTGCTAATGGTTGCCCTTAAAAAATATGCTGGTAGTTTAACAGAGTGTAATCAATGTATTTGTTAATTCGTTGTAAAAATTCAAGAGTCACTTTATCAATCGAAAACACCATTAGATTACACACTCTAAACAGCTTAAATATCTATTGATGCTAACGTCTGGTTTCGTATCAAAAGAGACAGTTAGGTAGGGTGACTTGCATCTCATAACTTTTCATCAAAAATAGTAAAAAATGAGCCTTCCAATGCGAATATTCACAGACGACTTTGATCTTGAAGCGGACGTTAGGATTAATGAGTTGTTTATTTCCCCCTGCGCACGTAGCGATCTTACAAAACATTAATGTGTACATAACAAGGTCAAATCTAGTTTTGCATTATGTACCCTTAAGCTCGTTCTATTGAAAAGCTCTGCACTTCACTGATTTTTTTGATATCAAGAGCCAACATAATTAACCTATCTATGCCTAACGCCACACCTGAGCACTCTGGTAAACCATGCTTTAATGCGTCAATAAAGTTTTTATCTATCGGTTTAACTGATAAACCTTGGGCTACTCGTCTAGTATTATCTTCTTCAAAGCGAACAACTTGCTCGTTAGCATCAGTTAATTCATTAAAACCATTTACCAATTCAATCCCCCTGAAGTAACATTCAAATCGTTGAGCTACACGAGGATCATCACTTGATCTTTTTGCCAATGATGCTTGTGCAACAGGAAAATTATAAATGAATTGAGGTTGATCAATACCAATTTGTGCTTCGATTATTTCAGTGAATATAAATTGCAGTACAATATCTTTATCATTACTTTCTACTAACCAGTCAGCTGACTTGCCCTGCTGGGTTAAAAAAAGAATTAGTTCTTCAAAAGTTACCGTGAGTGGGTCTATTGATACTTTCGTCAAGAAGATATCTTGATAACTCGTTGAATATGGCTCAGAGCAGCCTAAAACAGCTTTTAATAGATCTGCCACCTCTCGCATCAACTCATATTGATCAAAGCCAATACGGTACCATTCAAGCAGCGTAAACTCGGGGTTGTGATATCGACCAAACTCCTCATGTCGATACGCTTTAGCAATTTGAAAAATACAGCCATAACCTGAGGCGAGTAATCGCTTCATGTGAAACTCTGGAGAGGTTTGCAAATACAAGTCCGTTGACTGATCAGCAGCACTATCTGCTAGAAAATTATACTTGCATGTGAAGGCATCTAAATAGACATCAGTTACTGTACCTTGAGAAAGAGCAGGAGTTTCAACTTCAATGACATTGCGATCAGCAAAAAATTGTCTAATTTGTTGTAATATTTTTGCTCTTTTTTGCGCATTTTGCCAAGTCAGTGTGCTTTGCCAAGTCATGTGAATACTCTATGGGTATGTGAAAGACTGAAAAATTCAGGTAATGGATATTTATAGCGCAGATTTTAGGCACAAAAAAGGCCGCGTGAGCGACCTTCTTTTAATAGTGATAATTTCTTAACATCTATTTGTTGTTATTCAATGGATTAACAAGGCGTGGACACGGAGTTGACGTTAGTCTATGAGTATCCGCAACGCTGTTAATCCTAAGAAAAACTACAAATTATGCGATGATTTTAGAAACAACACCAGCACCAACAGTACGACCACCTTCACGGATAGCGAAGC
>CAJWZC010000046.1 GCA_913049915.1 uncultured Colwellia sp. | reverse complement strand
TCAGTTGAATGCAATTTACATCCCTGATGGTGCTGATGATGCTAAAGTAAGAGACTATTTACTAGAACACCACAACCTTGAAATAGGTGCTGGGTTAGGTACTTTTGCCGGTAAAGCATGGCGTATTGGTCTTATGGGACATGCAGCTAAAAGTGAAAATGTTGCCCTATGTTTGACCGCATTAAAAGATGCTTTATCCCAATAATCAGTAATGAATATCCCCTACGATGAAAAAAGACTACTTTTTAGTAGTCTTTTTTTTTATTGTGAAATCTAAATAGCTTTTATTAGCCTATTGAGACGTTTTCTATTCCATAATATGAAATAGAAAACGCTTTGTTGAGGAATAATTAAGGAATTTTTATGGAATGAAATATTACATTCCTATTCAAGTAGGGCTGTTGACAAACTACTATCTGTTTATAATTAGATCAAGCACACATGAAAAAAGCTGTTCTACTTGCTACACAGTTAGTTTTTTTATCACTTTCATCACTAGCGATATAAATTTTACCTTCAGTATCTAAAGGACAAATTGAGCGAGTTAGTGCTTTTTACTCCCACTAATAGAATCACGTATTTTTGATATCAGATTAGCACTAGGGTATTCATCAGAACAAAAACACGTCCTTTTATTATTGTGGCAATTCCTAATGCGGGTGCAAATCAGCATAGTTAATTTTTCCCACAAGAGCCATTTGAAAAATTCATACTATAAAGTCAAAAAAGTATGTATCAACTGGAAAGAAGTCCAGGTAATCTTTTATTTCAAAGTAAGGTATATTCTGAACGCTACTTGAAGTTTATCGTAATAGAAGTATTGCCTTACATCGAATCACACTATTCGGTTAATGCTGGACTTGAACATCGATATTTAGCAGACTCAAGTAGGGGGGATAATGTCTTGGTAGGGATTAATGGAATATTCTAATGAGTTTACCAGAGCCATTTGTATGTCGACTCATTGGCCAGCCACATTTGAAGCCGACAAATTAGTATTCCAAAAATTTCTAGCATATATCAAAAATCGTTTGCCCACTCTTACTTCGTAAAAGTTATATTTTGACCATGGCTATAAAAGCTTAGACGCTATGTACCCTCAATTGTAGAAATAAATTGATAATATGTTTGAACAACAAGAATATCCCTTACCACAATGGCGTAGTCAGTTTTTTCCAGATGAAAATCATAGTGAGAAATCGTAGTCTAAGAGCTTACATATCCCTCTTGTGTTTATGTTCGCTCGCTAGAATGAAAAGTAACACCTATAATTAGAAGTCTTGGGAGACTAATTGCTGATATTAAGACGAATAGTTAAGTCTTTACAATAGGGGATTAGCTTAAGTATTTTTAATCGCTGTCAGATTTTCTAATACTCAAGATTGAATATTTAATATAAATCTAGCTTAAGTTAAACCACAGCCTTTTAAGATTATCTTGGTCAGTGAATCAACGACATCATCAAAATCTTCATCGTTCATTGCCCCTTTACCAAAACCAGCTAATACCTGTACATTAAAATCAGCATAATGCTGTGTTGAACTCCAAATAAGGAATAACAAATGATGTGGGTTGATTGCGTCTATTCGACCTCGTGCAATCCAGGTTTCAAGAACCATAACTTTTTCATCTAACCATTGCTTAAATTCTGTATGTAAATAGTTTGTAAGAATAGGGGCGCCATGGATGATTTCACTGGCAAATATCTTAGAACCATCGGGGTCATGCTTAGCATGCATGGTTTTTTCATGAATATAAGCAGTTAAAATAGTTTTAGGGTCATCATCAATACTTAAAGTATCAAAGCTGGTATTCCAACTGACAATAATCTCGCTAAGCAGTTGTTGGTAAAGGTCAGTTTTATTATTAAAATAATAATGAATATTCGCTCTAGGGATGCATGCTCGTTCGGCAATACGCTTAATTGAAGCCCCTTTAAAACCATGGGTTACAAACTCTGTTTTAGCCGCAGTTAAAATAAGCGCCACATTCTTTTGGCGAATTTGTCCGACTGATTCTTTCTTTACCTGCACAGATACCTCATAACTTCATTATTAACGGAAAAAAGAACTGTATAACAAGTTTTAACCGACAGCTATAGCTTTCTGGTAAATGGAATGAATAATTGCGATATATGAAACATATGATGAGTAATAGCCAGCGAATTATGCTTGAGTGCTCACTTTTAGCTATATAAGTCTGGGTGAGTAGTAAAGTATCACAGTCAAAACTCGGTTAACCAGTTTCAGACCCTGCAACAAAAGCTGTGTAACAGGGCCCTACAATTATGTATGGTATTTTTTTAAAGCTTCAACTAATTCATTTGTAGTTTCTGACGTTTTTTTATTTCCTGTTATTGTCGTTTGAATTTGCTCTAAATTTTGGGTAGAGATATCTCGAATGGTATGTATACTTCCATTGATTGTTTCTGTTACTTCGCTTTGTTCTTTTAAAGCCATTGAGATTAATTCATTCATGCTAGACAAGCTATTCACGTTTTCTACAATTTTTTCAATGTCGATGACGAACTCATTAACATGCTCCACGCCTGATTCAGCATACACTACACTATTTTTCATATGGCTTGCTACTTGACCAGATCCTGATTGTAATTCTTCAATCATTTTCTGTATTTCTATTGTTGCATCTTGAGTTCTTTGTGCCAAATTTCGAACTTCATCTGCGACCACCGCAAAACCTCTGCCTTGCTCTCCAGCTCTTGCCGCTTCTATCGCTGCATTTAAAGCCAATAAGTTTGTTTGTTCTGATATGCTTCTAATTACAGAAACCACGGAACCAATTTTCTCAGAATTAACCTCTAATTCTTTCACTGCACTTGAAGCATTGTTAACGCTTTCAGACAAAGAAGTGATTGATTTTATGGTTTGGTTCACTCTTGATTGCGCTTGTTGGGCTTGTGCATCAGACTCCACAGTTAGGGTGTCTGCATTACTTGAATTTTGAGATACTTCCTGAATAGTGATAGATAATTGTGATATAGCAGTAGCAATCATATCTATTTGAGCATGCTGCTCATCAAGAGTATCTAATACTCCTCCTGATTGTTCACCAATACTTTTTGTAGTTAAGTTCAACGTAGTAACAGAGTTTGTAATTACATCTATTAGATCGCGGATATTAGCAATAGTACTATCTATAGCTCCACCTAATTGACCAAACTCATCCTCTCCCGAAAAACCAACTCTACGATCAAGTTGTCCTGATGATATGACTTTCATTACATCAATAATATAAGCAATTAAAGGCAGTAAATTTGCACTCACGCTACTGGCTAAAATAAAGATAATAATAATAAAAATTGCTGATGTGATAATTGTTGAACGCAGCAACTTGTCCAGCAAGAGGGGTTCTTCTTTGATTATCTCTACGATGACGGTTTTGTTATATTTTGAGAGGTATTGTCCTAATTGATTACTCTTAGGTTTTTCATTACCTGCTATGAGTGACGTTGTAATATGTCTAGGGGAGGCTGCACTTAATAATAATTGTAAATCAGGTAAGTTAGGGTTTTTACTTTGTTGAGTTAACTGAATAATATTTACAGAACTTTGTAATACTTGATTAAGCATCACCTGCTTACTTTCCTGAGTAGTATCCCAAGTATTATAAATTTGAAAAGAGAATGCTATTAAACAGCCGTAAAAAGCCAGTAACATTTTATGCTTTAGTGGCACATTCATTAATATGCGGTCTCTGAAACCGATTTTTACTTCTTCACTCATAATTAAAACCTTTTATAGTATACCTGCTCTAAACTTTAGAGTGTATTCCAACCTTCGGGTATAAGTTTATATTAAAAAATTACTATAACGACATAGTAATCGGTAGAAATAGTTATGCGAAAGTTTGATTAATATTGGTACCTTAATTTGATTACGTGCTTACATATTGTCCGCGTTACTAGTGAAGCAGACGCTAGTAAAGCAACGACTAGTGTCTCCAATGCGGACAAAGAAATCAAAAAAAGCCGGTAATATCGACCTTCTTAATCATTCCATATGAATCTGTATTACTCCCCAAAATAGGTGGGAGCGATACAAGTAGCGAGCTGTTAGCAAAATTCCTTAACAAAAAGTAAGATAACTTAACTGATAAGTCATCTTACTCTATATGGTCACTTAATCGGGCATACATTTTTATAGCAAAGGTATTAATGCGCTGCTTTTATTTTCCTACGACGTTTATTCAATAACGGTTCAGTATAACCACTGGGTTGCTCTTTACCTTGGAAGATAAGTTCTGCTGCCGTTTGAAAAGCAATGCTATTATCCAAATCTAGCGACATTGCGATGTAGCTAGTATCAGCCGAATTTTGTTGATCAACAATAGGTGCTATGCGTTTTAATGACTCACTCACTTGGCTTTCACTAATCACACCGTGATGAAGCCAGTTACAGATATGCTGACTCGATATTCTTAAGGTTGCTCTGTCTTCCATGCAGGCAACATTATCGATGTCAGGTACTTTAGAGCAGCCGATACCTTGGTTTACCCAACTAATAACATACCCTAACAAACCTTGAATGTTATTGTCTAACTCTTTTTGAATCGCTACTGCTGATAATTCGTCTTGATTCTTCAATAAAGGAATAGTCAATAAATCAGTTAAGTCATCTATGGTTCCCGGTAAGGAGAACTCAGCTTGCATTCTTATCTGAATTTAGTTGAACACGCCATAAAACTTATATCAATAATTACTCCTGTTTATATATCTATTATTTTTAGGTATTGTGAATGATTATATGGGGATTATTTAAATATGATATCTTGAGTTTAGATCTACAACTATAAGGTTGCTTTTATGTGACTCATTATTTTTAGATATTAAAAGAGTAAAAAATCAGACAATACTTTATATGATAGATAATAAAAACGTAGTTATAGTATATTTTTTCGAAAATAGTTATGGATTAATCCATACTCAAACTCTTTAAGAGAACCATGTATTATTGGAAACATTAAATGCCCATAAACAAGCAGTCGAGCAATAGAGTTTTTACCGCTTTTCAGTCATGCAAAGATGGTTTAGTGCGTTCTATTATGAAGATGAGCGTAGAGCAGCAAGATGTTGATGATATTTTGCAAGAAACTTTTGTTAGAGTTTTAAATTCTGATATAAAACAACAAATTAGCTCACCCAAAGGTTACTTGTTTGTTGTTTCAAGAAATTTAGTGCTTAAAAAATTAATACAACAATCAAAAGAAATACATACAGAATTAGATGATGCTTTAATAGAAGATGATGTTGATAATACAGTTGAAAAAGAACTATACCAAAAACTTAAATTTGAGCGTTTTAGTAAAGTATTAAGTTCATTACCTGAAAAAAATCGCCGTGCGATACTCTTAAGAAAACTCTATTGTTTAAGTCATAAAGAAATAGCAAAGAAAATGGATGTCTCAGTAAGTTCTGTTGAAAAATATATTGTTAAAGGCCTAAAACAATGCAAACAGTCACTTTATATTCAAGGATATGAAATTAATAAAGTTAAGCCTCCTATACAAATGGATAAATCCAGCGAGGAGCGTAAAAGATGAATAGAAATAATAAAGTAGTTTCACTTCATACGGAAAATATAATTGATGACGAAGCATCGACTTGGTTAGTAAGATTAGACAATGGTAATTTATCTGAACAATCAAGAAAAGAATTAAAAGTTTGGTTATCAGCCGATAAAAGACATCAGGTATCATTAAAAGCTATGGCAGATGTTTGGGATGGTATGGATGAAGTACTCCTTAATCTTGATGATAAAAATTCTTCAGAAAAGACATTGTTATGGCCAGTTTTAGAACCTATTTTAAAGCCGTTAGCGTTGGTGGCAAGTATGAGTTTTTTAGCTGTTTTCCTTTGGCTTGTAATGCCTAGTGATGTACAAAAAAATTCATATGCGACCTTAATTGGACAGCAGATGGATGCAACATTTAATGATGGTTCAATCATACATTTAAATACTAATACCCGTATTGAAACGGAGTTTTCTGATAAAAAACGAATAATTAAATTGATAAAAGGTGAAGCTTTATTTGAAGTAGCACATGATGCTAACCGTCCTTTTATTGTTTATGCTGGCGATCGGCTAGTACAAGCGATAGGTACAAAATTTGTCGTACATTTAAAATCCGAAAATATTCAAGTAACCGTTACTGATGGTAAAGTTAAAATGTCTAAAGTAGCACTTGACACAAAATTAGATGATATCAAAGTATTAAATAATACCACTATGCAAAAAGATGATGTGTATATTGCTAAGGGTGAAAAAGTTATCGTGGGTAGTAATAAACCTCCTAAATTAACCCGCATGAAACCAGAAAACATAGAACGTAAGCTTGCGTGGCTGGATAAAAAATTAATTTTTGAGAATGAAGAATTGTTTGACGTTATTGAAGAGATTAATCGTTATGACGATGTTAAAATTGTATTAAAGGAGCCTTCTCTTCATAATATTCGAATAAGTGGTCGCTTTGATCTAGGAGACAGTGAGGCATTAATTGAAGCGCTAGAGCTTTCTTTTAATATGAAATCTCTTCGTCTTGATTCAAATAAAATATTACTAGCTAAAAAAATATAACTACTTTGCCTAAATAAAATTCACTTTAGCAAGCCAGAAAAAGGAGTTTATTGACCCTGTTGAGGTTTTATCATTGAATGTGAATGATAAAACCTCAAGTAATGCCTTATTAGTCAGGCTAGTTACCGCCTTTGATTTTTAATATAATCATTTAAAAATTCAATTGGATGAGAACTTATTAAACAAATGAAATAATCTAACAGTAACATAAATATGTAACGGCCAACCTTTTACTCCCTCCCTCCTTAAATTTATCCAAGCTAAAAAATCTTTTAATCGAATAATAGCTAAAAATTAAATTTGAAGAAATTAATAAATTTTGTTACGGTTTTTCATGCATCCTTACTCTTTAATGAGAGTTGCAAATGATTAATCAAATAGCAACTGGTCATAATAATAAATATCTATTTAAATATTAGGAATAAAATAACATGTCTACAAAATTTAAAACTACAACCTTAGCACTTGCAGTAAGTGTAGCTTTAGGTACCGTATCTGCCCACGGCGCTGAAGGTGATAAAACTAAAGTAGAAGATGTCGAAAAAATTGTTGTTGTTGGCTCACGTGGCGCGCCACGCTCAGTAAATGACTCCCCCGTGCCTATTGATTTAATTGGTAGCGAAGAATTAAAGCGTGGCGGTAATACCAATATGCTTGAGCTATTAAAAGGCACTGTTCCCTCTTTTAATGTTCATGAAAATCCTATTTCAGATGCCGCGAGTTTGGTTAAACCAGCAAACTTACGTGGTTTATCATCTGACAGTACCTTAATCTTAGTCAACGGTAAACGTCGCCATAAAGCATCGGTTATTGCTCTGTTAGGTGGTGGTATTAACGATGGCGCACAAGGATCTGATATTTCAGTTATCCCTAGCTCTGCTTTAAAGCAAGTTGAAATATTACGTGACGGTGCTGCCGCACAGTATGGCTCTGATGCTATCGCAGGTGTAATGAACTTTGTATTAAGAGATGATGCAGAAGGTGGTTCTTTAACAGCCCGTTATGGCTCTTATTACGAAGGTGACGGCGATACCATGGAAGTCTCAGGTAATGTCGGTATGCCACTTACTAAAGACGGTTTTGTTAATTTAAGTTTTCAATATAAAAACGCAGATGCTACCAGCCGAAGTGTACAACGCCCAGATGCTGCAGGTTTTATAGCAGCAGGTGTTTCAGGTGTAGGTGATCCTGCTCAAATTTGGGGCTCACCTGAAGTCAATGATGATATTACTATTTTTGCTAACGTAGGTTTAGACCTAGGCAATGATAATGAAGCTTATATGTTTGGTAACTTCTCTGAGCGTGATGTTCGTGGTGGTTTCTATTACCGTAACCCACATACTCGGGGTGGTGTTTATTCAAACGATGGAGGAGACTCATTACTCATTGGTGATGTTGCCCAAGCTGGGGGAGCCGACAGAACTTGTCAACCTGTAGCAATCACTTCTAATAACGTGTTAACACAAGATAATTATATTGATAACGTTGCTAATAACGACAATTGTTTTGCTTTTAACCAAATAGCACCTGGCGGTTTTACTCCTAACTTTGGTGGTAATATAGTTGATACTTCAATCACTATGGGTACTCGTGGTGAGCTAGATAATGGCGTTATGTATGATGTAAGTGGCTCTGTTGGTATGAATGAGTCAAGTTATGTAATTTATAATACGGTTAACTCTTCATTGGGTATCGACACACCGCGTGACTTTAATCCAGGTAAACACAAACAATTAGAAAAAACGTTTAACTTAGATTTCAGTAAAGATATTGACGTTGATATGTTTGATTCATTAATGGTTGCTGGTGGTTATGAGTGGCATGCTGAGTCTTTTGAAGTAACTGCAGGTAATGTTGAGTCATACAAAGCTGGTCCATATACAGACCAAGGTTTTGGTATTGGTTCAAATGGTTTCCCCGGTTTTAAACCTTCAGCAGCGGGTATTTTCTCCCGTCAAAACTATGCGTTATATGTTGATGTTGAAGCACAAGTTACTGAAGATTTATTAATAGGTACAGCAATTCGTTATGAAGACTATAGTAGCTTTGGTAGTGATACTAACTACAAACTTACTGGTCAATATAAAATCACAGATGATTTTTCATTACGTGGTTCAATAAGTACAGGTTTCCGTGCTCCAACGGTTGGCCAAGCTAACTACTCTAATGTACAGACCGAATTGAAGGACGGTAATTTAGTAGATACAGCATTATTGCCAGCCACTAACCCTATTGCTGTTCAATTAGGCGCTCAAGAACTCACGCCAGAACAATCATTCAGTCATACTTTAGGCGCGGTGTGGACTATTGGTGATGTGTTTATTACCCTTGATTATTATAATATTGTTGTTGAAGATCGTGTTTCGAAATCCGATAGTTATACGTTAACAGATGAAGATAGGGATACATTATCAGCAGCAGGAGTACCAAATGTAAATTCTATTAATGGCGTAAGCTTCTTTACTAATGACTTTGATACAACAACAACTGGTATCGATCTTATCAGTAACTACGCTACTGAAGTATTTGATGGCGATGCAACCTTTAGCTTGGCATACAACTACAATAAAACAGAAGTTGATAGCTACTCAGAGGTTACAGGTGATTTTAAAGTATCTCGCTTAGAAAACGATTTACCAAACCACCGTGCAACAGCCACATGGTCACAAACATGGGATCAAGTAAGCTTCTTACTCCGTGGTAACTATTACGGCGAATATCAAGCTGTCCACATTGATTATGATGCAACGGCAATTACTGGCGATACAGCGATAACACTTGATGCTGAAGTAAGCTATTTCATCAACGATTCTTTTACCGTTTCGCTTGGTGCACAGAACTTACTTGATCAACAAGCAACAGAGATTAATATCCCAGCTGAGCAGGGTATCCCAAATAATAATTGGGGTGGTAAGTACTATGAAACATCACCATTTGGTTTTAATGGTGGTTTCTACTACGTAAAAGCATCTTATAACTTTTAATTTGTTAACGATAGAAAATAAAAACCTCAGCTTCTGCTGAGGTTTTTTATTTATAGGTAAATCATATATTAGAGCACTTGCAACTGAATAGATTCATAAAATAAAGTTATTTTTTAATTACTTAGTAAAATATATGACCAATTAAAATTATTGTTATTGGTCGAAAGCCTTTCTTGATGATAAGGTGCTAAAGACACTTTCGTCATATCACTAAAATAGATAATTACAATTATCTATTTATATAAACCTAAATAAATAAAAACAAGAATAAATAATTATAATTCAACTCAAATGTCTGTTTGGGTGAATCACTTTTGAATGAAAATAAAAGGTGATTTTTTCGTGAGAATTAACAGTTAGCGAGATATGTATTAATTATTTAGTCGCCTATGAAATATAAAAAAAGGAACGTTCTTCAGTTTTATATTATATTTGGCCTTTTATTTTGGGGTAATGCTTGGGTGTGTCAAGCCGCTGAGCGTTATTATTTTAATTTACCGGCTATGAATGCCGCTGCTGCTTTAGATAAATTAGCAGATATATCAAAATACTCTCTTATATACCCCTTTGATGATGCTGTTGTCGTCATTACTAATCCCCTTCTTGGTACCTATTCTCTTGCTGATGCATTGGAAATACTTCTTTTAAATACTCCTCTTAGTGCTATTTCAACCAAAAAGGGTGTGATTGCTGTGTATTCTATATTGAACAATAATCAATCCAAGCAAGTTGATACTAATATATTAAATGAAACGGTTACTGTGACAACCACTTTACCTTCAGCTAATGAAAACGGGTCAAAAAATTCTAATAAAAAGATTGAAACAGAACGTATTCAAGTTATAGGCTCACGTCGTAAAAATCGTTCACCTAGTGACGTATTAGCACCATTAGATGTCATTAATAAGCAAGATTTAAAAGCACGAGGTAACAGCGATATTATATCCACACTCTCCAATGTTATACCCTCATATAATGTCAGCCAGGAAGCTATTAGCGATGCTGGTACTATGGTAAGACCTGCTAATCTCAGAGGGTTACCTACTGATAGTCTTTTAATATTAGTTAATGGTAAGCGTCGTCACCGTAGTGGAGCTATTTATGAGTATATATCAGGATTAAATGTAGGTGCCCACGGAGTAGATCTAGAGCCTATTCCTAGCATTGCTCTTAAAAGTGTAGAAGTTTTACGAGATGGGGCTGCTGCGCAATATGGCTCTGATGCTATAGCGGGTGTGATTAATTTTAGATTAGAAAACAGTGCTGAAGTTAACCGTATCGAAATACGCACGGGTCAATACTATCAAGGTGATGGTACTAGGTTTGAGCTATCAGGTATTTTGGGAACCCATATTGGTGACAGTGGCGCGGCTAATTTTTCATTCGAATTATCTAAAAGTAATGCAACATCTCGTGGCATTCAAGATCCTGCAGTACAAAGTTTGATTGATAGTGGTATTAGCAAAAATGATATACAAGATCCTGTCGTTATTTGGGGGGCACCTGAAATAACTAATAATATTAAGGTTTTTAGCCATATGGAAATTGATATTGGAGATAGTAGTACTTATAAACAATTTTATCTATTTGGTAACTGGGCACAGCGTGATGTCAATGGCAGTTTTTTTTACCGTAATCCTAATACACGAGCAAGTGTATTTATTAACCCAAATAATAGCACTCGTCTATTCTTTGATATGACCAATGATAATACTGGGAATTGTCCAACGCCAACTATTCCAGGTAGTACTGGTGATGCAGCAGCCCTAGCTATGGTATCAGCCAACCCCTATTGTTTTTCTTTTAATGAACGATTTCCAGGTGGTTTTACTCCAAGGTTTGGCGGTAGAGTAACAGATAGTAGCATAGCTACTGGTATACGGGGTTTGTTAAATAAAAGTGAAATTGAATTAACTTATGATATTAGTATGGTAGTTGGGAGGAATCATATTGATTATGAGTTACATAATAGTGTTAATGCATCATTAGGTCAAAATTCACCGAGTAACTTTGAATTGGGATCTCAAATTCAAACCGAGCGCGTATTTAATGCTGATTTTACCTATCCAGTAGACGTGGGTTTTGAGTCAGAGTTGAATGTTGCCTTTGGCTACCAAAATCATTTTGAACAATATGAAATTCTCGTTGGTGAAATAGCATCTTATGAAACAGGAGCTTTTTCTAATAATGGTGAAGCAATAGGTTCAAATGGTTTTCCTGGCTTCTCTCCCGATAGTGCCGATATAAACGATCGTACATCTAATGCTGTCTATTTAGATGTAGAAGGTGACTTTACGGAGGAGCTTTCCCTGTCACTTGCGATCAGATACGAAGAAATAGAAAAAATAGGTAGTACCTTTGACGGTAAGGTATCAGCACGGTTACAAGTAACCGATGAAATTGCATTACGTTCAACACTAAGTAGTGGGTTCCGTGCTCCCACTGTTGGACAATCTACTCTTCAACGAATATCTACCTCAAATTCTATCGTAAACGGTATCGTCGTTCAACAAAGATCACAGCTAGTAAGTGCTTTGAGTCCTATTGCAACAGCGCGTTCTGGGGGAGAACTAAAGCCAGAAACAGCGACTAATTTTACTTTTGGCGTATTATCAGAGATAGGATCAGTTAATGTTACTTTAGATTATTTTTATATTGATATAGATGATCGCTTATCATTATTTTCTAGTGAAATAATAGCAAGTGATGCTCCTATATTAAAAGCTTCTGGTATTAACTCAAACGTATCAAGTATTCAATATTATGCTAATGATTTCAATTCAACGACTCAAGGTGTTGATTTAGTAGCTAGTTTACCATTTGAATTTATAGCGGGAAATAATTTGTTATCGTTAGCATTAAATTATACAGACACGGAGCTACATGTTACTAACGACAAAAGTCCCATATCAAATATTAATGTACGTAAAGAGCGTGAGGAAGGGGTTCCAAAAAATAGGGGTGTATTAACATACTCATACTCGCGAGAAAAATTGAATACAATGGTTCGCATTAATTATTATGGAAGTTTTTATAACGCACAATTTAATGATGTATCTCTTATTGAAAAATTTGACCATATCGTTATTACTGATGTGGAAGTGTCCTATGAAATTAAAGATAGCTTAGTTGTCGCGCTAGGTTTGAGAAATATCTTTGATGTATTTCCAGATGAATACAGTAAAGGTCGTAACCATGGGTCTTTAGGTGCTATATATCCTTTAAACTCGCCAACGGGATTTAATGGCGGTCATTACTACCTTCGGATGGGATGGGACTTTTAATATAGAGCTTTTTATTTTTATTTAAATCATAAAAACTAATCTTGCTTACGGATAATTAGATTGTAGTAGTCAACTTATTTTGACTAGGGTCTGTTGATCTTTCGCGATTAAATTTTGCTCGAGATAAAAGCGTTTTAATCGCGGTGGGTAGTATGTAGCCTAGTCACGCTAAGCAAATACTACTCCACAAAGAGTAAAAGGCTTTTAGCCGAATCCTTCGGACAGCGTTTGTTGGCTACTTTTACAGCGTTATCGCCTTTTTATGTGGAATAACCACATTACAAAGGCTCTGCCTTGTATAAATAACCAACAAATAGCTACAAAAACAATATTGGAAGATCAACAGACTCTAATAATTTTAGTAGATTACCTATTACTTATTAGGGACGAATCTTCATTATAGTAATAAGATCTAATTTGGCTGTATTATCACGTTTTTAGACGGTTATACCTTAAAGCATTAGGTGATACGAACAGTGTACTGTTATCACAAGCGACTTACTAAAAAGCAAGATAATTTAGTGAATAAATCATTTTGCTTTATATGGTCAGTGATCATCCCCGTGATCTTCGATTCAAGTTTTTTGGGTTCTACCTAAAGCTAATGCGCTGCTTTAATTTCCTGACGGCGTTTATGTAATAACGGTTCAGTATAACCACTGGGTTGTTCTTTACCTTGGAAGATAAGTTCTGCAGCCGTTTGAAAGGCAATGCTATTATCCAAGTCTGGCGACATTGCGATGTAACTGGTATCAGCACAATTTTGCTGATCAACAATAGGCGCCATACGCTTTAATGATTCACTCACTCGGCTTTCACTGATCACTCCATGATGCAGCCAATTACAGATATGCTGACTAGATATTCTTAAGGTTGCTCTATCTTCCATGCGGGCAATATTATCGATATCAGGTACTTTAGAGCAGCCAATACCTTGGTTAACCCAGCGGACAACATAACCTAATAAGCCTTGAATGTTATTGTCTAATTCTTTTTGAATTGCCGCAGCTGACAAGTCAGCTTGATTCTTTAATAAAGGAATAGTCAATAAATCAGTTAAGTCATCTATGGTTCCTGGTAAGAAAAATTTAGCTTGCATAGCATTTTGCACGGCTTGCACATTCACTTTGTGATAATGCATTACATGTAAAGTTGCAGCGGTAGGCGAGGGTACCCAAGCGCAATTTGCGCCTGATTGTGGATGGGCAATTTTATTTTTGACCATAGCTGACATTTGGTCAGGTATCGCCCACATGCCTTTACCTATTTGTGCTTTACCTTGTAGACCGGCTTGTAAACCAATTCTGACATTACGTAGTTCATAAGCCTTAATCCACGGCTCATCTTTCATTAATTCTTTTTGTGCCATAGCACCGGCAAGCATACTGGTATGTATTTCATCGCCAGTACGATCTAAAAAGCCAGTATTGATGAAGGCCACACGGGTTTGTGCCGCGCGAATACATTCTTTTAAGTTGGCAGAGGTACGACGTTCTTCATCCATAATACCCATTTTAATGGTATTTTCGGCTAGACCTAAATGACGTTCGATAGCGCTAAATAAGTCATGGCTAAAGGTAACTTCTTCAGGACCGTGCATTTTAGGTTTTACAATGTAAATACTGCCCTGTTTGGAGTTTTTAAATTTAGAAGTGCCTTTTAAATCATGCAATGAAATTAACGTGGTGATAAGTCCATCGACAATACCTTCAGGTACGTTTTCACCTTTTTCGGTGACAATAGCATTGGTAGTCATCAATAATCCGACATTACGAATAAACTGCAGGCTTCTACCGGAAAGAGAAAGTGGGGTTTTGTCTGGCGATAGGTAAGTACGATCGTGATTTAAGGTACGGGTAATCGTTTTGTTACCTTTTTGAATGATCTCAGCAAGATCGCCTTTCATTAAACCTAACCAGTTACGGTAAACAGTGGTTTTATCGGTAGCGTCAACAGCAGCAATAGAATCTTCACAATCTTGAATAGTACTTAAAGCAGACTCTAATACTACATCTTTAACAAAGGCTGCATCGGTTTTACCCACGATGTTATCTTTATCTATTTGGATTTCAATGTGCAAACCATTATTACGACAAAGTAGCGCTGACGGAGCATCGGTAGCGCCATTGTAACCAACAAATTTTGCTGCATCTTGAAGCTGAACTTGTTCGCCCGAGAATAAGGTAACGGTGAAGTTTTTCTTAACGATATGATACAACACAGCATCAATATGACTACCATGAGTTAACGGTAATGTATCGTCTAAAAACTGGCGCGCGTAGTTTTGTACTCTACGTCCGCGAACAGGATTGAAATCTTTGGTTTGTTTGGCACCATTATCATCGCCGATAACGTCAGTGCCATATAAAGCGTCATATAAACTACCCCAACGTGCGTTGGCGGCATTAAGGGCAAATCTTGCGTTCATCAAGGGAACAACTAGTTGAGGACCTGCTACTAGGGCAACCTCATCATCAACATTTTTAGTGGAGATAGTAAAATCTGCTTTTTCTTCTACCAGATAACCTATTTCTTTTAAAAACAATTGATAGCGTTGTTGGTCAAAAGGTTGATTTGCTGTATCACTGTGCCATACATCAATTTGTGTCTGTAAATCAGCTCTGGTTGCTAATAACTGTTGATTACGCGGAGTAAACTCAGCTAAAATCTCAGCAACTGAATCCCAGAAGTGATCGGCAGTAATATTAATGCCAGGCAATACATCATGGTTGACTAAGTTAACTAAACAGCCTGCAACCTTATAACCGTGCTTGATTGTTTTTTGCTTCATTTTTTATCCTTTTTCGTTATCTTTGTTTTACTGAATACCAATTCAAATAATGTTCTTCACACTCAGCGAGACTTAAAAGGTTTAGAGGCAAGGCATTGATTGCAGAGAATAGTAATTCTATTATCAAAATCAATAACGCTACACATAAGCCTTTTAAACTGGCCCTTTAGGAGTATTCAGCCATTCGATAACGGCACAGAATTTCTTAAATATAGAATCACTATATATAAAAAATTCTATTTGTTCTCAAACCACTGATAAGCTCTGAGTGGGAACAAACTTACTTGATTTGGTTTAACCAAAGTGACAGCGTTAGACGTTCTTCATCGGTCATTTTGGTTTTGTTCATGAATGGCATGTCTTTACTGTCAATAACACGGGCTTGAATTCGTGGCGCCCATTGTTTAATAGAAGCAATATCTGTGAAAATAACGCCTGCTTGAGGGGTTTTAAACATATCATCAGTAGGTGTTTCTGAATGACAAGCCACACAACGGTCTTCAATAATTTTTTGTACTTGCGCATTAGTAACAACTTGTTGCTTTTGCTCAACTGATAACTCAATTTTTTTAGGAGCAATAGCATAAGCAAGCACAATAGTGGCGATAATAGAGCCTACTAAGACTATAGGTTTTTGTTTGCCAAAATGACGTAAAACAAAATACTGACGAACAGCAGCTGTGATCAAAATAATTGCCATCAATACTAACCAGTTAGCACTGTGGTTATAAGTAATAGGATAATGATTCGAAATCATAATAAATAACACGGGCAAGGTGATATAAGTATTGTGCGTTGATCGTAACTTAGCGTTAAGACCATATTTAGAATCAGGTGTTTCTCCGTCTTCTACTGCTTTAACTAAGGCGCGTTGTGATGGCATGATGCCAAAAAACACGTTGCCAGCCATGATAGTACCTAAAATAGCACCCATGTGCATGTAAGCACCACGCGCACTAAATACCTGTGTTAAACCGTACGATAAAGCCGTGGCAATAATAAATAAAATAAGCGCCAATACTAAGCCGTGATCTTTAAGTTTAGTTCTTACTAATAATTCATAACTACCAACACCGATAACAATAGAACCTAACCCTAAGCCAATCGCTTGCCATTGTGTTAACTCTTGTACGCGCGGGTCAATTAAATAAGACTCAGCACCAACATAAAACATCAGTGATAATAATAAGAAACCGGTGATCCACGTGGTATAAGCTTCCCACTTAAACCAATGTAATGTTGTCGGCATTACTGGCGGTGCTAGCTTGTATTTTGCTACTTCGTAAAATCCGCCGCCATGAATAGCCCAAAGATCACCTGAAATGCCTTTTTCTGCTTTCCATTCAGGTGGTTTTTCAAGATGGTTATCTAACCAAACAAAATAAAAAGATGCACCGATCCAAGCGATACCTACGATTAAATGTGCGAAGCGAATGATTAAATTTAACCACTCAGTAATATACGGGTCCATAGTCTTTCCTTTTGTACGCCTACTCGTCGTTGGCGTTTTATAAATTTATGATTAACTAGTTAATTATATTGTTGAATAATTTTTATTATTAAAAATAATTCATCTTAAGCGATGTTGCCTTAGACCCAGCTAGGCAACCGTCTGTTATATGTAGTACTGGCATTTTTAGCTTTTAGTAAGTGAAGCGTTTATCATGTTCAAATTAACTTACCATTAGTGAATTAAACTTTTTCGCCCATGATATGTGTTGCTTTAACATGACGATCGTCACCTAACATACTCAAAACAAATAGTTTTTCAGTTAATGTTTTACAGCGTTTTATACGTACATCCATTAAAGGTGTTGCTTGATAATCAAGTACAATAAAATCAGCTTCAGCACCTTGAACGAAGTTACCAATGGTACCTTCTAAATCTAAAGCAACTGCACCACCTAGCGTTGCTAGGTAGAGTGACTTGTATGGACTTAATTTATTGCCCCGTAATTGTTGGGTTTTATAACCTTCGTTTAAGGTAGTTAACATTGAAAAACTACTGCCGGCTCCTATATCTGTACCTAAACCGACATTGACATCAAACTCTTCTGCTTGTTTTAAGTTGAAACAACCACTGCCTAAAAATAGGTTTGAAGTGGGACAAAAAGCAATGGCTGAATCAGTTTCACTTAAACGCTGACATTCGTGGTCGTGTAAATGTACGCCGTGGGCGAAAACACTACGGCGGCCTAATAAACTGCTTTTGTCATATACATCAAGATAGCCTTTACTGTCTGGGAATAACTCACTTACCCACGCTATTTCATCTTTGTTCTCTGATAAATGAGTGTGTAAATAAACATCTGGATACTCTTTTAATAATTCACCAGCTTTATTTAGCTGTTCAGTTGAACAAGTAGGTGCAAAACGTGGTGTAACCGCATACAACAAACGGTCTGTGTTATGCCATTTTTCAATTAATACTTTACTGTCTGTGTAGCCTGACTCTGTTGTATCTTGCAGGTCATCAGGACAGTTTTGATTCATTAGAACTTTACCGCAAATCATGCGTAATTTTTTCTGTTGCGCGATAGTGAAAAAGGCATCAACAGATTCTTTATGTACTGTGCCAAATACAAGTGCGGTCGTTGTTCCAGCATCTAATAACTGTGTTAAGAAAAATTCAGCGACACGTTTACCGTGCTCAATATCAGCAAATTGCTTTTCTTCAGGGAAGGTATAATTTTCTAGCCACTCGAGTAACTGTTCACCGTATGACGCGACCATTTCAGATTGTGCGTAATGCACATGGGTATCGATAAACCCAGGCATGATTAGACCATTTTCATATTGTGTAATGACAACGTCGCTTGGTAAGGTTACCAGTAAATCGGTTGCGTGACCGACAACTTCAACTAAGCCATTGTTGATGACTAAAAGTCCATCTTCAAAGTACTGGTAACTCTCTTCTTCAGCGACTTTGGCAGGATCGGCTAAAAAGTGTAGTACTTCACCACGATAGGCTTTGCGGCCGGTATTTGTTGGTTTACTCATTACTTTACTTGTTGAAGATATATTTACAGTGTTGTTCGACATATTACTTAACCTTTTACATATTTTGTTGCTTGGTGCATTGCTTCGTGAGTTGCATAGAGTTATTTCGTTACTTACTTATACTAGCTATTTAAATTGACAACCATTGAACCGTCGATTTTTTCTACATCGCAGTTATTACCCTCTCCGCCACGATCGACCACGAGAAAGTCACTGACTTCATTCAGTGCTAAACAAAAGTGATGCCAAGTACCTTTATGGTAATTTACGCCTTGCTCACCGCTTGCTAAAAATACTTTAATGGCTGATATATCAAGCTTACCTGCGGGTGCAACAACAACCACATAAGGTTGCTTGCCCATAGGTATAAAGGCTTGGCTGCCTAAGGGATGGCGTTCCATCATTTCTATCGGTAAAGGAAAAGCCAGCGGGGTGGAACGAAAAATATTAATTAAGGTTTTACCCTGTTGCTCAGCAACATCAATATCAGCAAGATTATGATAACGCATAGTATGGCCATCATTAATGACGAAATTTTCAGCACTTTCGGATACTGAAATAACATCCCCATAAGCGGAGAAATTCTCTGCCGTTAGCTCTTGAGGTATAACATTAATGATTTTACTAGTCATCTTATCTTCTCGGTTAATAATACTTAGCGGTTAATATTTTTCTACTGGATTGAAACTGTTGCTCTTTATTACTTCATGCTTACTTGGGTACTAATACTTAAAGGGAAGTTAACTTCCACGGTAAGTAGAGTAGCCATAGGCGGTTAGTAATAATGGAATATGGTAATGAGTACCGCTGGCGTCGATTTCAAAAACGATATCAACGTATGGGTAAAACCCTGCTTCGTTATTCGCTTTAAAATAAACCCCTGTGGCAAAGTGCATACGGTAAACACCCGCTGCTAATTTTTTATCATCAGCTAATAAACCCGGTAAACGACCATCAGCATTAGTGACTCCGGCGTTGACTTCTTTCCAACTATCACCGTCTTGAGAAAATAAGGTAATAGGGACATTTTGCGCAGGTAAACCAAGGGTAGTATCAAGTATGTGGGTAGTAATTTGACTCATGTTCGTTCCTTAAAAAGTAACTTTAAAAGCGCTTTGGACTAGCCTTCAGCTAATTATTTTCCGAAGGCTTTAGTAATGCGCAGTTGGAATATCTTACGTTGCTCTTCCGCCGCATTAACAAGTTCTTGTTTTTTGTTATTTGGTAAACGTGCCTGTAATAAATCAGACATTTGTTTAGCACTTTTCCCCGTGGCACAAACAATAAAGATAAAGCCGAATTTTGCTTCGTAATCAGTATTACCTTGAGAAAGTACTTCAAGTACATCGTCGTTGGCTTCTTTTACTAGACCTTGTTCGTTACCGGCTAATTCTTTGGTATTGGCATACTTAGCACGTAAGCTACTTACATCACCAATTTTTGGGTGACCTTCAAATGCTTCAAAATAATCTTGTTCAGTTAAACCTAACCATGCATGATCCGCAGCTTGTGATAATGCAGCAGCACTAGCAAATGGACGGGCATTAACCATATTGTTAACCCAAGTACTTGAAGTACAACATTGCATGAACGTATGCTTAGCATCTGCTGCGGGTAATTGGTTTAAATCTTCTAATATCATCTTCGTTTCCTTGCTCTTTATCTTTAGCCATGGCATTTAAAAAATGCCATGGCTAAGCATGTTAACTAACCTTGGCGGTTACCAAAAACACGCATACGAGAAATACCACCATCAGGGAAGATGCTTAAACGTACATGAGTAAAGGGTTGATCTTTTTCAACAATGATTTCTTTAGTGAATAAGTGTTCACGATGAGCATATAACTTAGTACTTGGAATAATAGCTGTCCAAGTTGCACTTGCTGCGTTATCAGAAAAATCATCGCTATCGCTAATACAGCCTTCAAGCATAAAGGTATCAGGGAAATTACCTTTAAAATGACAAGTATCTATGATGACTTTATTAATACTACCCGTAGCGGCAAGTTTTACAATGGACCAATCTGGACCTGGATCACGACGACGTTTAGTTTCCCAGCCATCACCCATATTCACACCACGACCTGGCATTATGAGGTTGTTTTTATCGCTGAAGAACATGTCGCTTACTAATAATGCTTTAGCGCCATTTCTAATGGATGCTAGGTCGATAAGTTCACCATCAACAAAATCATTCCAGTTAACTTCGGCTTCACCATAAACACGGAAACGAGCAATACCACCATCAGGGAACATGGTTAAACGAACGTGAGTCCACGCGGTATCATTAGTGATTTCAAAAAGGTTTTGGCTATGCGCTTCAACGTCAGTCGCTTCAAAAATAGTATGCCAAACGGTATCTTTGTTAGGTTGTACTTCACTGATACAAGCTTCTACAGAGACTTTTTCTGGCGCGTTACCACGGAAATAGTTAGTGTCGATATCAAAAGCACGAATAACACCACTGATACCTAAACGAATAATACACCAATCTGAATCACGGCCATTATTACGACCATAACTTCTGCGTGATTCCCAACCGTCCATCCATTTACCGCGTTCAGTAAATTTCTCTTCAATAAAAATCCCACGACCAGGCTTTAATAAATTTTCCATTTCAGCAAAAAAGTCATCACTACATGATAGTGTTTCACCACCAACACGCTCACTGGCTAAATCGACATAATGAGTTTTTAATTTTTGCTCTAATACCGCTTCTTCTGCCGACAATTTGTTTTGTGCTAACCAATCTTCAATCATTTTTTATTTCCTGTTACTGCATTGTCAGGCAAGCCTTGGTCGACTCTGATACATTGCGTGAATGTTATATTTTGTGTTCTTTTTATATTATGGTTCAAGATCGTCATCCCCGTGATGTCTTAATCGGGGTTCCAGTCTCTTAAAAGCCTTACAACTGACCTTTAAGTAATGGTCGGCCTATAGGCGAATTAATGAATTCATCTTGCTGATAAACATGAAAACCACGAACAAAGGTATGGTTGACTTGACCAAAAACCTTTCGACCTGCATAAGGGGTAATGTTGTGCTTGTGCTTGATCATTTCGGTGGTAATTGTGTATTCAAACTTTTCATCAAACACACAAAAATCGGCATGGTTACCTACTTTAATTTCACCTTTAACGCTGTCTAAACCAGCAAATTTAGCTGTTTCCAAAGACATTAAGCGCGCTAGATCTACCAAGGTAAAACCACGGTCTTTGGCTTCAGTCCAAATTAGCGAGAGACCAAATTGTAGCGCTGAAATACCTCCCCATGCTTTTTCAATATCACCCGTATCAATATGTTTTAGTTCTGGTGTACAAGGAGAGTGATCAGAAACGATAAAGTCTAAGCGGCCATCGGTAATCGCTTGCCATAAGTGCTCACGGTTTTTGTTTTCACGAATTGGCGGGCAACATTTAAATAATGTTTTGCCATCTGGAATATTTTCAGCGGCAATAGTTAGATAATGAGGACACGTTTCAGCGGTAAAACGTAAACCTTCTGATTTCGCTTGTGCAATAGTACTTAACGCCTCATCAGATGATAAATGCACGATATGCACTTTACAATTATCACCAGCTTCTTTTGATTCACGCGCCATATCAACCATTAACGAGATAGCATTATTTTCCCAGCTTTTAGGTCGTGATTCTAAGAAAGAGTCGTACTTTTTAGTGATTTCAACATCATCAAAATGGCCACAATCAAGTTCTGCGTGGATCAAATAAGGCACATCATGTTTAGCTAAAATAGGCATAGCAGCGCGCATATCTTTTGCTTCAACAGGTGGAAACTCTTCGATACCTGAATCAATCAAAAAAGATTTAACACCTAAAACACCCGCGTTGAGTAAATCATCAAGTTCATCAATATTGTCAGGGATAACACCGCCCCAAAAACCACAATCTACCCAGAGCTTATCGTCAACAGAGTCGAGCTTTTCTTGAAAAGCGGCTTTGGTTGTTGTTACAGGAATACAGTTTAATGGCATATCTACTAAGGCAGTGATACCGCCAGCAGCAGCAGCTTGAGTCGCGGTATTAAAACCTTCCCACTCAGTACGACCAGGTTCATTAATATGAACGTGAGAGTCGACCAAACCAGGCATAATCACTTGTGTACCAAAATCTTTTACTTCGCAGTTTACTGCTTGGCCATAAGGGTGAATAGAAAAAATCAGCTGGTCTTTTATTTCGACGCAGGCTGCGATCATTTTTCCGGCAATGACTACTTGTGTACTTTGTAGAGCAAAATGGGTCACCTTGCTTCTCCTCTTTATTTTTTGGGGCTTGCTAATTGACTATTTCTTCTGTCATTAAGCTTTTTAATTCTTGCCAAGCGATACCTTGCTTAGTACTTTTTGATTTGGCATCTTTTTGCTTATTAGCAGTGGGGTTGTCTATTGCTTGCGTAGCCAATTCTGCTTGATAAAGCTGAATAATTTCACCGGCAACTGATATGGCGACTTCCATTGGCAACTTGCCTTGTACTTGAGGTAAACCAATCGGGCAGTTCATTCTTTCTACTAGGCTTTTAGCGATATCACGGTGTTGAAATCTTTGTTGGAAACGTCGCCATTTAGTGTCTGAAGCAATTAAACCTAAGTAGCTAAAGTCAGCACGTTTTAAAATATTGTGACTAATTTCATAATCGAGTTGATGGTTGTGCGTCATCACTATGTAGTAACTATTGGCTGGCATCAACGCAACTTCTTCAGCCGGATTTTCACTAACTACCGTAGTAACATTATGATAATTATTTGCGTCGGCAGGAAATTGCTCTGCACGACTATCAACCCAAGTAATGCTACAGGGTAAACCAGCAAGAATAGGCATAAGCGCTTTACCGACATGACCAGCACCAAAAAGCATGATACTGGCACCACTGGCTTTAAAACACTCAAACAATACCGTGGCATCGCCGCCACAACATTGGCCTAATTGTGCACCTAACTGAAAATGCTCAATTTGCTGACAAGCTGCACCGGTAATTAATAATTGGTGAGCATGCTTAATGGTTTTATGTTCTAGGTGTCCGCCACCTATGGTATCAAAAATATCATCATGGGTTATCACCATTTTGGTGCCACTATTACGCGGCGTTGAACCAGTTACACCGACAATTGTCGCGATAACATAGGCTTTGCCCTGTTTGTTCAATTGATGTGCGGCACCGGTCCAATTTAACTTCATGATGATATTCCTCTTACTTCGCTGCAGTTGCGTTATTTTCATGAGTAGCTTTTACTGCTTCAACAGAAAATAACACACGTTCAGGTGTAGCAGGAGTGTCTAGTTTAGGGCTAACTTTGTAGTCAGCGACACTGGCAACAGCATCTTTCAATGCCGACCAAACAGCCATACCTAACATAAACGGTGGCTCACCTACTGCTTTTGAATTGTAAATAGTACGTTCTGGATTTGGAGCATTGGGTACTAACGCTACACGGAAGTCTTTAGGTGCATCGTTAATCGCTGGGATTTTGTAGGTTGCCGGATTGTTTGAAAGTAAACGACCTTGTTCATTCCATACGAGTTCTTCTGTCGTTAACCAACCCATGCCTTGAACGAAAGCACCTTCGATTTGACCGATATCAATGGCTGGATTAAGTGAAGCACCAACATCTTGTAAAATATCAGTACGCACTGTTTTGTACTCACCCGTTAAGGTATCTATGATGACTTCAGAAACACAAGCGCCTGTTGCGAAGTAGAAGAACGGACGTCCTTTACCAGCAGCGCGATCATAGTGAATTTTAGGTGTTTTGTAGAAACCAGTAGAAGATAATGAAACACGATTCATGTAAGCAATTTGAGAGAATTCAGCAAAGCTAAAGGTCTGCTTACCCACAATAACATTGTTGTTTTCAAATTGAACTTGTCCAGCTTCAACTTCATATTTCTCACAAGCAAAATCAATTAAGCGTTGCTTGATGGTTTTAGCCGCCGCTTCAGCCGCTTTACCATTTAAGTCAGTACCTGAAGAGGCAGCGGTAGGCGATGAGTTTGGTACTTTATCAGTACGGGCAGCAGAACAAGCAACCGTATCAACATCAACCTGGAATTCTTCAGCAACAATTTGCGCTACTTTAGTATTCAAACCTTGACCCATTTCAGTTCCACCATGGCTTAAGTGAATTGTGCCATCGGTATAAACATGAACGAGTGCACCCGCTTGGTTTAAATGCTGAACAGTAAAAGAAATACCAAATTTAACCGGTGTTAAGGCGATGCCTTTTTTCAGTATGCTGCTATTAGCATTATATTCAGTGATCGCTTGACGACGAGTTTGGTAATCTGAACTTTTTTCTAACGATTCAATGATTTCGCTTAAGTTGTTATGTTCAACGGTTTGATCATAATGAGTAACGTTACGCTCTTCTTTACCGTATAAGTTAATTTTGCGGATTGCTAAGGGATCTTTACCTAGATGACGAGCAATTTCATCCATGATCAGTTCGATAGTCATCATACCTTGAGGACCACCAAAGCCACGGTAAGCGGTATGAGAAACAGTGTTTAGTTTACAACGGTTACCGGTAATAGTTGATTGATCTAAGTAGTAAGCATTATCTGAGTGGAACATCGCTCTATCAACAATCGCATCAGATAAATCAGGTGAGTAACCACAGTTACCATTTACTTCGATGTTAATGCCTTTGATTTGACCATTTTTGTCAAAACCAACGGTGTAGTTGTTTTCAAATGGGTGACGCTTACCTGTCATTACCATATCGTCTAAACGTGCTAACTTAAATTTAACAGGACGTTTTGTTTCATTAGCAAGTAAAGCGGCAATACATGCCCAAGGTGCAGCTTGTGTTTCTTTACCACCGAAACCACCACCCATACGGCGCATATCAACTAATACTTTGTTTAGTGGAATATCAAGTACTTCAGCGACTAACTTTTGTACTTCACTTGGGTGTTGTGAAGAAGTGTAGACGTTCATGCCACCATCTTCAGTAGGCTCTGCTGTTGAAACTTGGCCTTCAAGATACATATGCTCTTGACCACCAACTTTGATTTCACCTGATAATTTATGCTCAGCACCCGCAATCGCAGATTCAGAATCGCCACGTTTCAACGAATGTGGAGGACGAACAAAGCTTTGCTTAGCTAAAGCGTCTTTTACGGTAAGTACTGCTTCAAGTTCTTCATACTCAACTTTTGCCAATTTAACTGCTTTACGTGCCAAGTCGAAACTTGTTGCTGCAACGGCGAAAAGTGGTTGACCAACAAATTCTACTTTACCAATAGCTAATACGGGGTCACCTGGAAATACCGGACCGATATCAGTATGACCTGGTACGTCTTCAACGGTCATTACTTTTACAACACCTTCTGCAGCTTTAACGGCAGATAAGTCCATTGAAATGATGTTAGCGTGTGCCATGGTTGATTGACCAACCGCTGCATGTAATTCGCCACGAAGAGCTGGTCGATCATCAACATAAATGGCTTCACCCGCTACTTGCTTGTCAGCACTTTCATGTTTTTTAGAGCGACCTACGCCACCTAGACCAATATTTTTTTGTCCGTTAACTACATCTTTGTCAGTGTTCGTTTGTACTTTATTAGTATCGGCTTTTTTTACATCTATTAAAGTACGCATTAGTAATTCACCACTCGTGTTTCAATAACTTCTCTTGTATGGGTACTTTGTAGCTCTAAATAGCATTTTTCGATAAGGTTTTGAGCTACGGTCATACGATACTTGTCAGAAGCACGTACATCAGTCATAGGCTGAAAATCATTCGCTAGCGCTGCTTTAGCTTGTGTTACTGATTCTTTTGTTAAGTGTTTACCTAGTAATGCAGCTTCTGCCGTGGGACCACGTTTAGGAATACCAGCCATGCCGCCGAATGCTAAACGCACATTGGTAATTTTTTGACCTTTATCTGTAGGTATTTGTTCAATGAAAAATGCGGCTAATACCGCAGAAATATCATCATCTAAGCGCTTAGAGATCTTGTAGAGCTTCAGTGTTTGACCAGCAATAGGTTTAGGAATAGTAATAGACTTGATGAATTCAGATGTTTGCAGAACCGTTTTCTTGTAATCAAGGAAAAAGTCTTCAACTAAGATAGTACGCTCTGTGCCGTTAAGGTGTAGCGTCATCGTTGCGCCAAGTGCGATTAATGCAGGAGGCATATCGCCGATAGGTGAAGCGTTACCTATGTTTCCGCCTAAAGTACCGGTATTACGAACTTGTTTCGCACCAATACGCTCAATCATGTTACCAAGATCTGGATAGTAGTGGTGTAAAGTATCGATAAAATCACTGTATGGTAATGCAGAGCCGATAACTATTTCAGACTCAGTTTCTTCAATAGTATTCAATTCAGCAACGTTACCAACATACACGAGCTTTTTGATCACGGCTAAATTTTGAGTAACTGAAAGGGCTAAATCTGTACCACCAGCCACTAACGTTGATTTTGGTTCGTTAGTTAATTCAGTTGCTAGCTCATAAATGTTCTGCGGAGCGATATAAGTATTACCATTGCCATTTAATATTGGTTTAGGTAACTTATCTAATTCGGTAAGTGCTACTAACGTTTGTTGGTAATGCTTAGCAAAAGAATCGTCTTGATTGGCTTCGCTAGAAGTCATCGCCGCTTCAATGATTGAACGGTAACCCGTGCAACGACATAAATTTCCTGCTAATGCTTCAAGCACTTCATCACGATTTGGCTTTTGGTTATGTTTGTGCAAAGCAAATGATGACATAACAAAACCTGGCGTACAGAAACCACATTGTGAACCATGGTTGTCAACAATCGTTTGTTGAGCATGGTGCAATTTAGCGCCATCTTTTAAGTCTTCAACGGTGATCAATTGCTTGCCATGTAAATTACCGACAAAGGTAATACAGGAGTTAATTGATTTATAAGTAAGTTGCCCAGCTTTTTCAGGATCTAGTTCAGCGAGTACTACGGTACAAGCACCACAGTCACCCGAAGCACAGCCTTCTTTTGTACCAGATTTAAATAGCTCTTCACGTAAATATTGTAAAATAGTCGTATTAGGATCTAAGTTTTCAATCTTTACAGCTTCGTTGTTTAACAGGAATTTTATTGTATTTTCTACCATTATTCTTTCCGCTATAATTTTTATTTTTAGTGTCGATTCTAATATTCGTATATATTTACTATAGCAGAATCATAAGTTGACACAAGTGTCAGCTTTGATTTATTTGTTAATTAAGGCTTTGAGTAAAGACATTAAATCGTGCTTTATTCTTTTTAATGGTAGCAAGTGATGGTTAAGGTTTAACAGGGAACTTGTTAAATAACAGTACATTCAACGAATATTATCAGGAGAAGTCTTTCATTTTATAAGCGTACATTTATCGGTAAGCCATTTTTGATGCTAATTTCACGATGTGAAATTAAGTGAGAATAAACATTGTTTTCTACCTATTCATAAAAAATATAAATATATTTTTCTAGAATTTTTCTATTTTTAGTATTAACTAGCTTTTTAATAGGACTTTCTGAGCTGTTTTTCTCATTGTGGTGGTCCCAATAAAAAGGAAGACTCAATGAAATTTAATAAATTAGTAACGGCACTATTTTTATCAGTAACTAGCCAGGCAACTTTTGCCAATGACAATATTAACGCTATCGAACCGATTATGGTGACTATTCCTGCAGGTAGTTTTGAAATGGGCTCAACAGCGAACGAAAATTCAAAGCCATTACATCAAGTCAATGTTAGTGAATTTAGTATGGGTAAGTATGAAGTGACCGTGAATGAATTTCGTCAGTTTGTTGAAGCTACTAATTATGCGGTACCACAAGAGTGCCGTCATCAACTTAATGGCTGGTTTAGAATGGCATCTAAGGGCAATTGGGAAACCAATGCGTTAAACACCAGCGAATTTCAACCCGTGGTTTGTATTAATTGGCAAACGGCGAATGCTTATACTCAGTGGTTAGCCAAAGCAACAGGTAAGCCCTATCGTTTACCAACGGAAGCTGAATGGGAATATGCAGCTAGAGCAGGGACTAAAACCGATTACTTTTTTGGTGATGATACCGACTTAACTAAAGTGTGTGATTATGCAAATACCGCCGATTTAACGGGGGAAAATATTTTACAAAGAGACGGTAATACCAGTTATTACAATTGGTCAGGTGAAATGGCAAATTGTGTCGACCATTCAGCCTATGCCAGCATAGTGGGTATGTATAAAGCGAATCAATTTGGTTTGCACGATGTCGTGAGCAATGTGTTGGAAATGCTTGCTGATTGCAACAGTGAAGATTATAGCAATACCCCAACCGACGGCTCTGCTAATATAGATGAAACCTGTGAACGACGTTCTACCCGTGGGGGCAGTTGGCATTGGAGTCACTCACCTTTAGTACAACGTGGCAGTATTCCTGAAGATTTTTCTGGCGGTGTTGATGGTTTTAGGCTTGCCCTTGATGGACAAGCACCATCGTTATCACCAGCAAGCCAGTCATTTTTGGCTCAGTTAACGTTTGCACAGCAACAAGAACAAAAACAACGTGATTTACAGCCGGCTTTTCCAGATGCAGTAAGTAATGTAAAAATAGCGCAAGATGAT
>CAJWZC010000045.1 GCA_913049915.1 uncultured Colwellia sp. | reverse complement strand
GTTAACCGCATATAGATCTCTAACGAATTATAACTTAGTAAGCCAACTTCCTTTAACAACTTTATTTCCGCATCGTCAAATTTTAACTCAACAGCATGTTTACGTTCATTCACTATAATGGCCTTCATATATGAGCTTGTTTTAGCGTTCATATGGAATTATCGACAATGTACCAATAAGCTCTGCGCCATTAGCTAGCAAAAGACCCAAAGTATCTTCATTTTCTATACCCTCTCGTTCAGATTGCATTTTCCTTAACCAGCCCTCAGATGCTAAATTTTCAAAGAATGGTGGTAGCTTATCCCATTCAAATAGCGCTGATGTCAATGGGAAACTACTACCAATAGGTAAGCCACCTTTC
This sequence comes from uncultured Colwellia sp., assembly GCA_913049915.1. Taxonomy (GTDB): domain Bacteria; phylum Pseudomonadota; class Gammaproteobacteria; order Enterobacterales; family Alteromonadaceae; genus Colwellia. The sequence goes on along the minus strand of CAJWZC010000045.1, from coordinate 29,227 downwards.
AGGTAATCCTCTTCATATTGAAAAACAACAAGCTGATTTTTACCTCCTCTTAACTCTGATAATATTCCAGCTAGCTTGCCATTAACAAAGATCTTAGCTTCACGATTTAATTTTTTCATCTCAATTTTCTACTTATTATCTTCATCCAAAATATTAATATGAAATGTATTATGCGAACACTCCATATTCAATATGGCGTATGTAATAAAAGAAAGCATCCATTCTATTATTTCGACAAAATTCAAGACATGTTTTCACGTCAAAAGCAGTGATTTTTTCATTTTTTAGCCAAGTTACTGCTTTAGAGTCTGAGCAAGTCCAACTAGTTATTAGAGGATAAAAATATTCTTTTTCTTCTTTATTAAAAAGGTCACCGCTACATTTATCTAACGCTGGAAAGATAAAGCTAATATTTTTGTACTTCACGGTAGTACCTCTTTTTACCAGCAGATATTAACTAAAAAACCATTTAACCCATAGTTAGTAAAATGCATTTAATTAACAGTACACCAATGAGTTAATACAGTGCTGAATTATTTAAAATTCATATATAATTACCCATGCGATTCGAAAGAGTTTTGATGATTTATGTATCAACTATTTAAATATGATCCGAATAATGTTGATTTAATTTATTAATAGATTGAGAGAATATTGTTAAAGTATCAATATTAAGGGACTCATGCTTAAACTTTCCAAAAATCCTTATTATTTTTTCATAAGTATCTGTTAACTTATTTTGGCAAATATCATCCCAAAACCCTTCATCTTCATGAGTAGGTAAAGCATTGTTTTATTTATGGTTATTATTAACACCTAAAAAAATATCTTTTTATGCTCTTCACTAGCTACTTCTGATTCATTCATTTCAAAATCAACAATTTCAGTTTCCAACGCATCACCCATGGTTTTTATCTGCACAGTATCAACTTCATCGAGAATTTTTTGAGCTACACTGTAAGGGTATTTCACTAACTTTGGCTCTGCAGGAATAAATATAAAAGCGTCTTGGTTTGCAGATTCTGTCATTCTAAGGATCCTCCCTAAAATTTGTATAAAATGAAGCTCTGTTTTGATATTCGTTAACTGGCAACAAACTTGAAGACGAGGAATGTTTGTTCCTTCGGAGATCATACCAACACCGATAATCCATTTATTTGAGCCAAAACGAAATTTACGAATAATGTTATTCCCATCAGCTTCGTTACTCGTTACAACTACAGCAGTATCACCAATATATGATTATGTTCTCTTAAGCTTTGGTATTTGGATTTTAAAGATGTCCATAGCTCAGGATAGCTATTTTTAAGCTTATTCAATAGCTCCCGGTCCTTCAAGTAATTCTTTTTGATAATTTTCTAGTCTAGAATGCATGGCTAAATTAAAAGTATTAGTGTTAGGAAGAGAACTTTGTACAGGTATTGTATTTATTGTAATGTTGTTAAAAAATTCATAATTAAAATGCTTCGTTTTGGAATAACGAGTGATCCCTTTTTTTTCAGAGGTCATTTTTTTAAGCCCCCTCCCTTTTCACTACTTTTTGCAATTCTTCGTAAACAAAACGCCTTACTTCCGGGGTGATAATTCTTAATCGCCTTTAATAGCTAAATATGCTGTTCTTATCTCAATAGCAGAAAAATTATCTATATTTTTCAAAAAAATAATTTGGCTTATTACAATATCAACCATATTTAATCTGTTCCCGTATTATTGATAAATAGTATAAAACTAACACTATCAGGAGTATGAACCACACCAAGAGGGGTATACTCTATACACCTATTAGAAACAACGTAGGATGATATAGCCTTTTGTAGAAAGGGGTCTTAAAGTTGAAAGAAAATGATTTAACAATACTTTTTGGAAGAAACATAAAGGCAGCTAGAGTAAAAAGAAATATAAAACAAGAAGAGTTGTGCGCCCTTGTAAATATTGACAGGAGTTATTTAAGCAAGGTAGAAACAGGATCATATAAAATAATATTATTTAAAGTTTATTCTTTGGCTACCGCTCTTAATTGCCCTTTATCAGAGATTCTTCCTGAAGTTTTGGGAGTCAAAATTAACTAAAGTGCTTTCCTACTATAAAAATCAAAGCCCCTACCTAAGGCACGGGGCTTAAAATTATATCTAACCTGAACTAATACATTTAATTCTAGGATTACTAAAAGTTCTTTTCAGTAAATTCAGCCAGTGAACTTCTTTCTACCTCATCAAATATTAAAACAGACCCTTTATCATAGTTTCTATAAATATTTACCGCAGCACTAGCCCCACTCGACGTAGGAGTCACAAACCTATCATCAATCTGAGCAAGGTTACCTAAAACGATTGTACGGCAGTTTTTTCCTCCACGACTGAGCATTCCTTTCATTTGTGCCCTGGTCATATTTTGGGCTTCATCAATAATTAACACTGCATCATCGATAGATCTGCCTCTAAAATAAGCCATACTGGTGAATTCTATATTAGCTCTATCAATTATATGTTCAACTGTGGCGCGAGTACTCTTTTCATCTTCATCGTCATGTGAGTGCATAGAAATCAAAGCATCGGTGATACCAGCGAGTAATGGCATTGACTTTTCTTTTAAATCTCCAGGAAGAAAGCCAGGGTCGTCATCCATAAAATCTCTACTACGAACTACAACGATTTTTTTATATTGCTTTAATTCGATCACTTGGTGTAATCCAGCCGCAATCGCAAGAAAAGTCTTACCGGAACCAGCAGGTCCGAGAATGATATTAAGATCAAAATCTGGATCTACAAGTTGATCTAACGCTACCGCTTGTCGTTGATTTTTAGGGAGGATTCCCCAAATCTTTTCTGGTTTCCTTTGCAGTAAAGTCGTAAATATGTGTTCCTCAGTCACTTCTTTTATTTTTCCAATATGACCTATTTCATCATACCAATACATATTTGGTTGTGCTTCATCGTTAAAAATATCACGATTAAAGCGATATAACTTTCCACTCATAGCAAAGTCTTTTTCTTCTTCACATCGATCAAATAAGTCTCCTGTGAATGACTGAACCCCCGTGTAAAGTAGGTCAATATCTGAAATTTGGTTATCAACTAATACATCTTCAGCATCTACGCCAATGGTTCGCGCCTTTAAGCGCATATTAATATCGCGGCTTACAATAGATACATCTTGTTTTAACGTATTTTGTAGATGAAGTGCGTAATTAATAATACGGTTATCTGCATCACTCCCGATTGCGTGTTTCAATTCTTTTGCAAAGTCGATTTGAGTATCAATGCCTATAAATAACTTTCCACGTTTTGCTGTTTCAGTACACGGTAACTGAATTCCCTTTTCCATCTCTTCACTAGAGTGACCATTTATAATGTCCTCAAGCATTCTAATTACAGCACGGGCATCTTGGCTAACATTTTTATCAGTCCGCTCTTTAAGGTTATCTAGTTCTTCAAGCACTGTTAGACATACATATATGTCATCGCGATAAGCTAACAAACTTTTCGGATCATGAACTAAAGCGGATGTATCAAGGACACGAGGGTTACGATTTTCATTTGAATTTTTCATTATTGATTTACCTCAAGATTATTATTAATTAACCCGTGACTAGTAGTTAAATCCATAATTATTTTATTTTTAAACATTACACTCTACTAAAGCTAATTTAGAAGAAGTCTTAATTTGATTGGTCAATGAGATATTTTGTATAATATTTCTTTGTAAAAACTGAGCTATAGACTTTATTTTTACTGAGGTCTGCACAAGTATTGATATGATTGTTGACATAATACCTGTTTTACCAATACCCGCAGGTCCTGTAAGGATCACCAAATCAATAGTAGGGTCTAATAAAGCATCCATTGCCGTACCTTGATAAATATTTTTAGGATGAATACCCCAAGCATTTTTCGCTAATAGTCTTTCACGGCCAAGATCTAAGATAGAAATTTTATCATCATCCCAACCGGTAACTTTACCCGCAAAAGTAGCACCTTCATCAAGTAAGTATTCATTGATGTAAGTTAAAGGGACTGTATCTCGAGCGACATAATGAGTAGTATTTCTCCCTTCGGTTTGACTATCTACAGCTTGAATGTGTTGCCAGAAGTCTCCTTCAAATTGATGATAACCTTTAGTTAAAAATTGGATATCATCAATAAGTTGATCAGTTCTGTAATCTTCTACGTGGGCAAGTCCTGCTCCCTTGGCTTTTAGACGCATATTAATGTCTTTAGTGACTAAGACAATTTTTTTATGTGGCGTTTTCTTTTGGATATACAAAGCAGCGTTAATGATACGATTATCATTTTCATTGAAAGATAGAGTATGAGCTGTTTTATCAAGAGCATAATCATTAATAATGGCTAGACTACCACTGGGATGTTGGTCATCGTTTTGAGGGAGTTTAACGCCAGCAAGTACTTGCTCAGGACTGGCATCTCGCAAAGTATCTTCAAGCGCTCGTATAGCAACTCTAGCGTCACGGCTGACATCTTTTCGTCTATCTTTAATTGAATCGAGTTCTTCCAACACCGTCATAGGCACAATGACATCGTGCTCTTTAAAAGATAAAAAAGCGAAAGGTTCATGCAAAAGGATATTGGTATCTAAAATATAGACAATTTGTTGTTCAACGTTATCTTCAATTTGAAGCGGCGAAGTTGCTTTCTCATTATTCATATTCTCTTTAGTCATGGCTAATCTCCGTGATTCACTGACAAAACAAATATAAAAGAGCAATACAGTAATCAATATCAACTAAAGTATAGCTTATTAACATTAATATCTTATTTATAGTGAAGCAAGCATAATTTTTTAATGATTCCGTCTATGATTAAGAGTAATATAGCGCATTTTTTTACCCCGAGTTTTAATGCTTAGTATTACGATTAATGATAACTAAGCAATCGTTGGAGAAGTAAGTTTATGCCATTTCAGGTAGGTCAGCGTTGGATCAGTGATAGTGAATCAGATCAAGGATTAGGTACAGTAACGGGGGTTGAACACCGCTTTGTTAATATTATTTTCACCGCAACTGGTGAAGCGCGTAAATACGCGAAAGAAAATGCACCATTAACACGTGTTATATTTAATCAAGGTGACCTTATTCCTAGCCACGAAGGCTGGTCTTTAAAAGTATCTTCACAAAGTGAAGCTCATGGCATAATCAGCTATGAGGGCATACGTCAAGACACCAATGAGCAAGTAATTTTAAAAGAAGTGATGATAGATCACTTCATTAAATTTAATAAACCACACGACCGCTTACTCAATAGCCAAGTTGACCGTTTAGATTGGTTTCGATTACGTAAAGATTGCTTACAACATCAATATCAGCAACAACAGTCTGATTTAACTGGTTTGACTGGTGGTCGAGTTAGCTTAATACCTCATCAACTTTACATTGCTGATGAGGTAGGTAATCGCTTTGCCCCTCGCGTTTTACTTGCCGATGAAGTTGGCTTAGGTAAAACCATTGAAGCAGGTCTGATCATTCATCAACAACTAGTTACCGGCCGTGCCAAAAGAATTCTGATCATAGTGCCAGAGTCATTAATGCATCAATGGCTGGTTGAAATGCTACGCCGCTTTAACCTTAACTTTAGTATCTTTGATAATGAACGTTGTGTTGAAACCAGCCAAGATAATTATGTAGAGGGCAAAAAAGCTAATCCCTTTAGCTCAGAACAGTTAGTACTTGTTAACTTAGGCTTTATTACTAATAATCCAGAATGGTATGAAGCATTGGTTAGTGAAGACTGGGACTTAATGGTTGTCGATGAAGCACACCATTTAAACTGGCAACAAGATAAACCTAGCATTGAATACCAATGTATTGAGCAACTTGCCCAAGTGATTCCTGGCGTTTTATTGTTAACAGCCACCCCTGATCAATTAGGTCATGAAAGTCACTTTGCCCGCTTACGTTTGTTAGATGCTGACCGTTTTTATGATTATCAAAAATTTATCGAGGAAGAATCTCACTATAGCGAAGTTGCTGATGCTGCCAATGCTTTAGTTGAAGGTAACAAACTTTCTGGTGAGCAAGAGACAACACTTTCTGATTTATTGAAAGAAATTGATATCAGCGTCCAGCTTACTGAGTTAAACCAAACAGATTCGCTCCTATCAACAAAAGTACGCCAAAACTTGTTAAAGCAGTTACTTGACCGACATGGTACTGGTCGCATTTTGTTTAGAAATTCTCGAAATACGATTAAAGGCTTCCCTGCCCGACAAATTGTGCCAACAGCACTCAATATGCCTGAGCAATATCAACAAAATATTAATGAGTTTATGCTCAGTGACTGTGCAGAAAATTTAGTAAAATCAAAACAAGCTAAGTATATTTTCACCCCTGAAATGCTACACGGTTTAGATCAAAAAAATGAGACGTGGACTAACTTTGACCCAAGAGTCGATTATTTAATTAAATTATTACAATCACTTAAAAAAGAAAAAGTATTAATCATTTGTGCTCATGCCCAAACAGCTATTGATCTAGAAGCTGCGCTTCGTATTAAAGAAGGTATACGTAGTGCTGTTTTTCATGAAGGTTTATCAATCTTTGAACGTGATAAAGCTGCCGCTTATTTCGCTCAAGATGAAGACAGTGCTCAACTATTGTTGTGTTCTGAAATTGGTAGTGAAGGACGTAACTTTCAATTCGCTCATCATTTAGTACTGTTTGATTTACCAAGTAACCCAGATTTATTAGAGCAACGCATTGGCCGTTTAGACCGTATTGGTCAAACAGAGGTCATTCGTATTCATGTGCCTTACTTTGAAGATTCGGCCCAGCAATTATTATTTGATTGGTACCATCAAGGTATGCAAGCATTTGAGCACACCTGTATTACCGGCCGAGTGGTCTTTGAAACATTTGGCGAGCAGTTACTTTCGCTAGCATTAACCTGCCAGCAACAGTCCACTGAAGCAGAAGCCCTTATCAGTGATAGTTGGCAAAAGCATTTAACCATTAAAGCTGAGTTAGAGTCTGGTCGAGATAAACTGTTAGAACTTAACTCTTCAGGACAAGGAAGAGCCCATGAACTCGTTGAAAAAATACAAAAAGTAGATGGCGACATAGGTTTGCCACAGTTTATGTTCCAAGCACTTGATGTGTTTGGCGTTCAACAAGATGATAAAGCTGATAATGCAATAGCCTTAAATCAAAGCGAACATATGCTTAATAACAACTTCCCTTGTTTGCCTGAAGACGGTACAACCGTCACTTTTGATAGAGAAACAGCTCTAGTTAATGAGAATTATCAGTTACTCACATGGGATCATCCTATGGTCCGTGGTGTTATGGATATGGTATTGTGTGATGAAATTGGTAATGCAAGTATTGGCTTATTAAAAAATGAAGCGCTACCTGTAGGTACTTTCTTTATTGAATGTTTGTTTACTGTAGAAGCAACTGCGCCAGCTCATTTACAATTAGGTCGTTACTTACCGACTACGCCGATTCGCATTTTAGTTGACAAAAATGGTCATAACTTAGCGGACAAGATCAGTGAAAGTGTACTTGATAAACAGTTATCGCCTGTTAAGAAGCAAATGGCATTACAACTTATCAAAGCACTTAAGCCTCAAATTAAACCTTTGGTTGAGAAAGCAGAAGCACATGGCGCGCAGCATATTGTTGCAATTCAAGAGAAATCATTAGCTGCTATGCAAAGTAAACTCTCATTAGAGCAACAAAGATTAACTGCGTTAAAAGCCATTAATCCAAGTGTTCGCCAAGAAGAGATTGACTTTATTAGTCAGCAGCAAGATGAATTAAGCCACTATATTGATAAAGCGCAATTGACCTTTGAAGCAATTCGCATGATAGTGGTTACACACTAATTACCCGCACAGTAATTAGCTGAACATTTATTGTCAGTACAGTAATAGATAGCGGGTTATGTTCATACGAATTTAATCCGCTGTCACTAATCATGAGAAAGTAATGAGCGCAAATCCTGATTTTATCTACCTCCCACCCATGTCACCTTATCTTGATATAATGTACCAAGACGACGACTTTATTATATTGAATAAAGCTAGTGGTATTCTTAGTGTCCCGGGTCGCTTACCTGAACATCAAGATTGTTTACAAAACCGTGTTCAACGTGTTTTACCCACGGCAACTATCGTCCATAGGTTAGATATGGCCACCTCTGGTTTAATGATTATGGCGTTAAACAAACCAGCGCATGTTGCCATTAGCCGCCAATTTGAACAAAGAAAAACTAAAAAAACCTACCTTGCCCGTGTATTTGGTTTAATTGAACTGAATGAAGGCAGTGTTGATTTACCACTGATATGTGATTGGCCCAATAGGCCAAAACAAAAAGTGGACCACGAAAACGGAAAACAATCATTAACACATTATCGAGTATTGAGTCAGACTGATATTGTAGGTAAACAAGCCAGTACGTTAGTGGAGTTAACCCCTGTAACAGGGCGTTCTCATCAACTTAGAGTGCATATGTTAGCCCTAGGCCATCCTATTTTAGGGGATAGGTTATACGCATCAAAGGAAGCATTAGCGATGAAAAACCGATTACAATTACATGCCCTGAATTTAAGCTTATTTCATCCAAGTACTGAACAAGCGATGACCTTTAATGCGCCGTGCCCATTCATTTAATACTTGCTAATTTCTGCTCGACTGTCAGTTCGAGTAAAGCACGAGGCTTTAACACGTTGAGGAAAAAAATTACCTATGGCAACCCTACATAAAGCTAGTTTACCTAAAAAAAATCGAGATATAATAAGGTCAAAAGCATGGATCTTTTTTATCTTTACGGTTTTTTTTATTTGCTCAACGTCCCTTGTCTTTGCTGAAGAAAAAAAAGCCGATGCTGCGCTAGAAAAGGCTCCACTGAAGATTAATAAAACTAGCCCAGTACCAAAACCTATTGCGTTAACCAAACAATATAAAGACGACCTTAAGCATTACTTAACCGCTGAGCAGATAAAGCCATTATTAGCTGGGCCTGATAGTTATTTAACGTTAGTAAAAAAATATACTAGTGACAATAGCAAAGGGGTTGCGATTTTATTACCTGAGTGGCAGCAAGGTGCTACTAACCCAAAAGCACTTAATTACTTACGTAATATTCTACCCTCTAAAGGCTGGAATACTATTGCCATACAACCGAGTAATAAGCCAGAAAATTATCCTTCTGCAGCTATTACGGTTGAGGAACAAAAAAAAGAAAACAAATTAGCGTTAGATGATTATAAGAATAAACTAAGTACCATGCTCAATGCCGTAATGAACAGTGCAAAAGAGTATCCCGGTATAGTACTGGTTATTGCTCAAGGTAATAATGCCGCTTTACTAGTTGACTTGTACAGCCAAGAAGATAGCCAACGCCCCAACGCGCTTATAATGCTTAGTAGCTATAGACAGAGTAACCATACACTTGTTAATAGTGTAAATGAAGACTTTGCCCGACAACTCGCTTTTACCGAACTACCTGTGCTTGACCTCTACCTTAAACACGATAACCCTCTGGTCTTAGCTAAGGCAGCGCAAAGAAAGTCGTTTGCAAAACAGGAAATGAAAGTATATTTCCGTCAACGACAGTTAAATAATAATGTTACCGGTTATTATCCCGAAGAAGAGTTGTTAAGCCAGATCAATAGCTGGTTAAAAGCGATAGGTTGGTAATTTTATATAGCTAAACTACATGAACACTCATATTTCAGCTTAATTATTATGGTAGACAATTTAAAGAAAACATTGTCTGTTCATGTTCAACAAGTACAAAACCTATACATTTTGTACTGCCATTACTTTAACTCAATGTTTAACTGTTCTGTTTGACAATAAATTCATATGCCGCTTGAATTTCTTGTGTTTTTTCTTTAGCACTTTGCATCATTTCTGGTGGCAAGCCCTTAGCAATTAACTTATCAGGATGATGCTGAGACATTAACTTCCGATAAGCTTTTTTAATGACTGACATACTAGCGTTTTTATCGATACCTAATACTTTATAGGCATTAGCTAAATGTTGACTGCTAAAAGGTGTATTTCCTGTTGCCTGTTGCCTATGACCCGCATGCTGTTGATGGAAATTAGTGCGAGCAATAATCATTTCCAGTAAATTATCAAGTTCACCTGCGGAATAACCTAACAATTTAGCAATGGTGTGCAAAACAGAGCGCTCCGCGTCGTCTAACTCGCCATCACTAAAGGCAACTTGAATTTGGATCTCTAAGAACATCAACAATAAGTCATGTCTATTTCCCATCAAACGCTTGAACTTAACAAGACGATTTTTAAGAGGGAAGCCTGACGATTTACCTTCGCGGAAGGCATTTTGTCCTTGTTGACGTAAATCGCTGTTCAATCCTAGTTTGTCCATGTAGGCGCTAGCAAAAGCGATTTCATGGCTAGTCACCTTTCCTTTCGCTTTAGCAACATGCCCCATCACCGAAAAAGTGGTATAGAAAAAAGCAGCTTGCCTAGATATCTCATCCTCTTTACCACCCGCTATACCGTTGAAATTAAATCCACGACCACGATCAAAGAGGTGACCCAGCCAAAGACCAAGCAAAGCACCAAACAAACTTTTACTGAGCATGAAGCCAAACACAAAACCTAAAATTTTACCCCAAACATGCATTTTTGAGTATTCCTTAAATAATATATTTACCGTTTTACCATTCAAACTGAAATGTCTAACAAACGCTGAAACATACATATTGATTGTTTACGGGTATAATATGCAGATAAACTATGACATAAGAATTTAGTTCAACTGAAAAAATTGCTATATCATAAAGCAATTAGCCGTTAAAATACTTGATTCATAGCTATTTTATAACTACTTTCACCATTTCCGGACAATAAATGCTCTTTTCCCGTATATTACGTTTCGTCCTAGTCATACTTTTGGTTAGCTTTTTAGAAGTCGCTCAAGCTAATGTCGAAAAAAAAAACCAATCACCTGTAACTAAAATAATGCAGTGTAGCTTACCTGTATTTGAGGATATTGCCCAAGGTATACCTGAGGTTATTAACGGAAATATTCGTATATCCTCTTTGCAAGCAAGTATAGAACAAGACCAAACGGCACTATTTAATGGCTCGGTTATTTTAGTAGATAAGAACCAGAAAATAATTGCCGACCAACTTTCTTTTAATCGTTTGAAAATGCAGATAGAAGCCCTTGGTAATATTCATTACCAAGGAAAACAGATAAATATTTTTGCTAATACATTAAGCGCAAGTAAAATAGATAGCTCAACAGAGATGACTACTGCTTCATATCAACTTGATGGCAACCCTGGCCATGGTACCGCAGAAAAACTCTCTATCAATGGTGACGGGCAATTGAGTTTAGTTGATTCAACATTTACCACCTGTTTACAAGAAGTACCTGACTGGCAAATAAAAGCCTCTGAAATTAACTTATCATCTAGCGGTGATTTTGGTGAAGCTTATAATGCTCAATTTAGGGTGTTAGATGTACCTGTTTTATATATCCCTTACTTTTATTTCCCTATATCTAAAGAACGCTTAAGTGGATTTTTATATCCTCAAATAGAAACAACAACCAATACTGGTCTTGAAATTACTGCGCCATTTTATTGGAATATTACCGAAAACTATGATGCCACGATTACTCCGCGTTATATGTCTAAAAGAGGCTTACAGTTGCAAACCGAATTTCGTTATTTGATTGAACAGCAAGCAGGCCAAATTGATATTGAATATTTAAATAATGATAAGGACATCGCAAATAATGATGACTCTCGTTATTTAGCGCGCTTTCAACATGTCGGTACCTTTTCTGAAAATTTTCGTGCCTATATTGATTACACTACTATTAGTGATGATAACTATTTAGTTGATATTGGTAGTAAGCACTACAATTCAAACGACGCTTATCTATATCAAACAGCAGAATTAGCTTACTTTAGCGAGCAGTGGCAAGCGACAGTGCAATTACAAGATTTTGAAGTATTAGGTAATCATCAGCCTAGTTATAAAACATTACCGCATATAGAACTATCAGCCCAACAACCCTTAAATTTTTTATCGGGGCAATTTGAACTTTATTCTGAAATAACTAATTTTCAATCTTCCGAGAGAGAGCAAGTTGAAGCAAACCGCTACCATGTTGAAGTCGGCTTTACTTTACCGATTGTTAGACCAGCTTGGTTTGTAAACTCCGAAGTAAAGTTAATGCATACATATTATCAACAGAATAATATTGCTACTGGAAGCTCGTTAGAGCAAACAGTAAGAAGAACCTTACCTAAGGTACGCATCCATGCAGGCATTAATTTTGATAGACAACTACTTGCTTTTGGACAAAGTTATCGCCACACCCTCGAGCCGCAGTTACAATACCTTTATGTGCCTGAAAAGGATCAATCTAATATTGGTTTATATGATACAACAATATTACAAGACGATTTCCACGGTATTTTTCGTGATACCCGTTATAGTGGCTTAGACCGAATAGCGGCAGCTAACCAATATACTTGGGGTATTACCAGTCGGTTGCTTGATGAAGAGAACTTAGAAATTATTCGCGTTAGTCTTGGCCGTATTCAATATATTGATGACAAAGATACCGGCCTTGCCAATGCTGCTTTGTTAACTGATAATGGTACTATTGACAATAAACAATCGTCTGTCGCAGCTGATTTATTTTACCGAATAAATCATCGGTGGCAAGTGAGTGGAGATATTCAATACAATACCCTTGAAGATTATACTAATAAAGGCCAAGTTAATATTGATTATCAAATGAATAAATATAATCTAATACAATTGAACCATCGCTATACTCGTAGTGTCTCAGGAGATAGCTTAGAACAAGTTTCTCTCCTAACAAGTATTGCTATTAATAAAAACTGGGCATTTGTTGGGCGTTTAACACAAGATTTAAAGCAAGATAGAAGTTTAGAATCATATGCAGGCTTTCAATACGAAAGTTGCTGTTGGGCAGTACGAATAGCCTATCATCGCCATATTATCTCTAACTTAGATCCTAATAGCATTGTTACAGAAGGTCGCGAAGAGTTTGACACTGGTATTAGTATTAAATTCATCATTAAAGGCTTAGACGGCAAGCAATCAGCCATAGGTACTCAAGAGATGTTTGATAAGAGCATATTTGGTTATAAACGCCCTTATTACTTACAAAACTAGCACCATTCGCAATATCAATAATATAAAACAAGACATAAAAAATATGAAATATAGAATTAAAGCAATACTGTTAGCCTCTAGTATTATCATTACCACTATTACGTCAGTACAAGCAAAAGAAGAACTGCTTGATAAAGTAGCTGCCATTGTTAATAGCGGTGTAGTACTTGAATCTGAAGTTAACGACTTACTTGTTAATATTAAACAACAAGCTAAAAGTAATAATCAAAGCTTGCCTTCGGATAAAGCTTTACGTATTCAAGTCATGGATAAGCTAATTAATGACAGCCTACTTAGCCAAATGGGACAGCGTATGGGTATTCAAATTAGTGATGCTCAACTTGACCAAACCTTAAATAATATGGCAAAAGAAGACAAGCTAACCCTAGCCCAATTTCGCCAAAAGGTTATCAATGAGGGGAGTAGTTATGAAAAATACCGTGAAAATATTCGAGTAGAACTCGTTTCAGGAGAAGTAAGCCGTAATAGTATTAGACGTCGTATCTTTGTTTCTCCACAAGAAATAGAAAATTTACTTGCAGTGATGAAAGAGCAAAATACTAATAATGTTGAATATAATTTAGGCCATATCTTAATAGAATTTCCTGCCGATGCTAACCAAGAAGATTTAGCCGCAGCTAAAATTCGTGCCACTAAGGTGGTCGAGTTACTTAATAACGGCTCTGACTTCGCCGAAATAGCAATTACGTCATCTGGTGATGCTAACGCATTGAAAGGTGGTAACTTAGGATGGAAAAACATCAATGAAATGCCAACCCTTTTCTCTGAATTAATTAACGAAAAGCCTAAAGATACTATCGTAGGCCCTATACGTACAGGTTTAGGTTATAGCATAGTGAAAGTGCTAGATATTCGTGGCAGAAAAGTGGTCGAAGTAGAAGAAGTAAAAGCTCGGCATATATTAATTAAGCCATCGATTATTTTAAGTGATGAAAAAGCACAAAATTTATTACAAGGCTTTTTGAATCAAATCAATGCAGGTGAAGCAACCTTTGAAGAATTAGCTAAAGCACATTCTGAAGGACCTACATCTGTTCGCGGTGGCGATTTAGGCTGGGCAGACCCTAAAAAGTATGATCCGGCATTTAAAGATGCACTAGCAAGTATGAAAAAAGGTGACCTTCATAAGCCATTTCGCTCTTCTTTTGGCTGGCATATTATTCAGCTAGAAGATCGTCGTTTGATTGATGCTACTTCACAATTGAATGAGAATCGCGCTTATCAAATCCTATATAACCGTAAATATGGGATGGAAAGTACGCGTTGGTTAAAAGAAACCCGCGATGAAGCATACATTGAAGTATTTGAACAGGGTAGTAAGTAATGACACTTCGTATTGCCATTACACCGGGTGAACCAGCAGGCATCGGTGCCGATTTAGTTATTACTATTGCGCAGCAAGACTGGCCTGTTGAAATGGTTGTCATTGCTTCAAAATCATTATTACAAGAAAGAGCCAAAGACCTTTCTTTACCGTTAACCCTAATTGATTATGAGCAGAATACTCAAGCCACACCGCAACAGGCTGGGACGTTAACCGTACTTGATGTTGAGCTAGCTGAGGCTTGTATTCCTGGAACGTTAAATAGTGCTAATGGCGCTTACGTAGTAGAAACATTAAGAATTGCCAGTGAAAAGAATATATCTGGCGAGTTTGATGCAATAGTGACTGGCCCTGTACATAAAGGTCTAATAAATAAAGCCGGTATTGCTTTTAGTGGCCACACAGAATATTTTGCTAATCAAGCTAATTGCAGTGATGTTGTTATGATGCTCGCTACTAAAGGTCTACGTGTGGCATTAGTAACGACACATATTCCGTTGGCTTACGTATCTAAAGCAATTACTTATGAACGCGTGCAAAAGGTAACTCGGATTTTACATCAAGACTTAAAAGATAAATTTGGTATCAAATCACCGACAATTTATGCATGTGGAATTAATCCCCATGCGGGTGAAGATGGTCATCTTGGCCGTGAAGAAATAGAAGTGTTGGAGCCCGCTTTTGCTGAGCTTCGCACTGAAGGTATTAATATTATTGGTCCTTTACCTGCCGATACTATTTTTCAGGAAAAATACCTATCTAAAGCGGATGCCATTCTAGCCATGTACCACGACCAAGGCCTTCCAGTGCTAAAATACAAAGGCTTTGGCTCTTCGGTAAACATTACCCTTGGCCTACCTTTTATTCGTACCTCTGTTGATCACGGAACAGCACTGGAACTTGCAGGTAAAGGTACAGCAGATTCTGGTAGTTTTATTGAAGCAATGAGTAACGCCATCAACTTAGCAAATAATAAATAGTTTAACAAAGAAGTAGTTATGAACGACAAAAAACACTTAGGTCACCAAGCAAAAAAACGCTTTGGACAGAATTTTCTCCATAATGACGCTGTTATTAGTGACATTGTTGATGCCATTAATCCAGAGCCAGGTGAGAATCTAATAGAAATTGGTCCTGGTTTAGGTGCATTAACAGAACCTGTTATCGAACGCGCAGGTAAATTATCTGTCGTTGAATTAGATAGAGATCTTGCCCATAGACTTCGCCACCATCCTTTTTTAGCTAAAGACTTAACGATCTATGAGACCGATGCGCTAAAATTTGATTTTGCTCAGTTAGCAAATGAAGAAAATCCATTACGCATTTTTGGTAATTTACCTTATAACATTTCTACACCACTTATTTTTCATCTGTTAACTTTTAAAGATAAAGTAAAAGATATGCACTTCATGTTACAAAAAGAAGTGGTAGAACGTATGGCTGCAGGACCTCATTGTAAAGCCTACGGTCGTTTGTCAATAATGACTCAGTATCAATGTCAGGTTCATCCTGTGATGGAAATAGGACCTGAGGCTTTTAAGCCCGCACCTAAAGTTGACTCTGCGATAGTACGTTTGATTCCTCATACACATATTGAGAATCCAGTTAAAGATATCAAGGCCTTAAATACGGTTGTTTTAGCCGCATTTAATCAACGTAGAAAAACGATTCGAAATACTTTTAAAAAGTTAATTACTGAAACACAGTTAGCTGAATTAAATATTGATGCTAATTTACGTCCAGAAAATCTATCTCTTGATGAATATAAGAAACTTGCTGATTTTATTGTAGATAACCCACCAGAGGTTGCTCCAGTAAAGGAAAAAAGACACATGGCGAAAAATAAAAACATTCAACAGACGAATTTAAATGAGGATGCTGCGTCCGAAGCGAAATAACTCATGGCTATTTATCTGGTAGGCGATATTCAAGGTTGTTTTAACGAGTTATCATCTTTACTGTCAAAAGTTAATTTTGACAGTAAAGATGATACTCTCTATCTAGCAGGCGACTTAGTCGCTCGTGGGCCAGATTCTCTTGATACCTTACGCTTTATTAAATCCCTTGGAAAGAGTGCTAAAGTGGTTTTAGGTAACCACGACTTACATTTATTGGCGGTTCACGCAGGTATAAAAAAGGCTAAAAAATCAGATAACTTATCAGCATTATTGGCAGCGCCAGATGTCGATGAACTTATGGACTGGTTAGCAGTACAACCCTTACTACAAAAAATCACGCATAATAACTCTAACTCAACTACAAAAGCTACTCATCAAGATAACGACGTCTATATGAGTCATGCTGGTATATCGCCACAATGGCAGCTAGTAGATGCAGTAGAACAAGCCGAGTTAATTCAGACTAAATTAGCAAGTAGTGACCGTAAAACGTGGTTGGCACTTATGTATGGTGAAAAGCCTAATAGCTGGCATAACGCTAAAACTGACGTAGAAAAGTTTCGCTATAGTATTAATGCATTTACCCGCATGCGTTTTTGCTTCATGGACGGTACACTCGAATTTACGCAGAAAGAAGCTCCTGAAAACGTCACCATGAGTAATATAGTTGCATGGTACGAACTATCTGAAACGATTCGTAATACTACTTGGGTTTTTGGTCATTGGGCTTCACTCATGGGTAAAAGCTCGCACTCTAACATTTATCCCTTAGATACTGGCTGTGTTTGGGGGAATCATTTGACCATGCTGCGCTGGCATGATAAAAAATACTTTAAGCAAAATGCTGAAATAATTAGTTAGTAAAATTTATGACTGTACAAAAAAATAAATAAGCCATGGCGGATAACGTTTCACTCCGTATAATGCTAAAATTAAGACTAAATATTTCCTATTACGCGCCGATACAAGCTAAGCTTGACATATCATAAAAAAATTAATGTATTAACTAGGCAAATAGCCTACCAATTGGGTGGATTCTATGAATTTGACTGTAGCTGTAAAAATAATTGGTGGCTTTGCCATCATCTCAATTCTCCTGATAGTAATTAGTACAATATCGTTATCTAACTTAGATACCATCAGCGAGTCAACACAGCAACAGAATACCTTGGCGATTCCAACACTCAAAGCCAGTAATAAGCTTGCCCTCGAACTTAGTAAAATGAGTAACCTAGCGTTAAAAGGCTATTATCAAGGTGATCTTGGGCTATTAGCAGGTACTCTTAGAGAATATAAAAATATAGAAGACCTTTTTACTGAACGGTTATCAGCGTTAAAGCAAATTGTAGCTTCTGAACAAGACTTATTGACTAACTTGACTCAGGTAGATCAACTCTATTCAAGTTTTAATAATGCTAATCTTGGTTTGTTTAATAGCCATAAAATCAGTATCGAACAAAAACAGCTATTGACTGATAAAATTGATATTTTAGAAGTAAAAGCTGATGACACCGTTATGTTACTACTAGATTTAGCTGACCATGAACTCGCTGATAGTAAGCTTCAACGTGCAATCAGTTTAAGTGAACAATTAGAAAACCAATTTAACTCTATTGTTTCTTCTGCTTTCGAGTACCGCGATATTATAGATGAAAGTACTGCTCAGCTTATCGAAAGTGAATTGTCCCGAAGCCTAGATGAAGCGAAAGGCTCAGTGGACAATATTATTGCTGAACTGAATACCCATGACATTGAAGATATTACTCAAGACATTACTACAGCATTCGCCGATATCCAAAACCTACTTTCAAAATACGATGGCATATTATCCCATAAGGCAAAACAACTGCGAGCTAATCAACAAGCGACTTCAATGTTAACAAAGGAAGAGAAAGTTGCCAAACAAGTTAACAAAGTATTAGATAATCAAATTGAACTCGCTAACCAAGCTACCATCGAAGCTAGTCAACTAGTTGAGGATTCAGTTAACAGTGGCAGTACTCAAACAACCATCATTATGCTTATCTCAATTGCTGTTGCGCTTATTATCGCGAGAATTACTCTTATTGGTATAACTCGCCCATTGGCACGCGTTAATAAAATGCTTAATATAGTTTCGTCGGGTGATCTTTCAATGAAACTTGATGAAACGGGTAATGATGAGTTCGCCCAACTATCTAGAAATTGTAATTTATTAATTGATAGCTTGCGTAATCTAATTGAAGGTATTGTAAATCGCTCAGCTCAACTTGCTGCTGCTGCCGAACAAACTTCAGCGGTTACCGCACAAAGTACCACAGCAATTGAAGAGCAACGTAATCAAGTAGAACAAGCAGCCTCTGCAACAACCGAAATGAGCAGCACAGCACAAAGTGTACTTGCCAGTGCTAATGATGCCTTGGGCGAAATAAAACATGCTGATGATGAAGCTGAACGTGTAAAAGTTATATCATCTAGAAATCGTAAAACTATTGAACTACTTGCTAATGAAGTGGATGCGGCAGCTCAAGTTATTAATCAATTACAACAAGACAGTGCCTCGATAGGTAGTATCCTTGATGTAATTCGTAGTATTGCAGACCAAACAAACCTACTTGCATTAAATGCTGCTATTGAAGCTGCTCGTGCTGGCGAACAAGGACGAGGTTTTGCTGTAGTAGCTGATGAGGTAAGAACGTTGGCAAGTAGAACACAAACATCAACATCTGAAATTCAAACTATGATAGAAGCACTTCAGACTGGTGCAGGTAAAGCTGTAACGGTTATGGATGCTGGTAAGTCAAAAGCAAGTGATTGTGTAAGCCAAAGTGAAGAAGCTGATAAAGCCCTTGAAGTTATTACGCATGCAGTACATGAGGCCTTTGATCGCAGTTCACAAATAGCGACTGCGGCTGAAGAACAAAGCGTAGTAGCTCATGAAATTAGCGAGAACCTTGAATCTATCGTGACTATTGCAGAACAAACCAGTGCTGGCTCACAACAAACGGCGATATCAAGTAGTGAAGTAGCTCGTTTAGCTGAAGAGTTACAACAATCAGTTCAAGAATTTAAATTATAACGATACATTATCGCTGCAAGCCTATTTTTATACTTATACTTGCAGCTTTAACTATTCTAATGGTTGACATAACCTTTGTTAACTATATAATGCACCCAGCTTGAAGTTAGTTTATTTTTTTGTACACCATTTCGATGTTATCTCATGCTTACCTTAGATAAGATATCTGTAACACGTCCTGATTTATAAGTAATAGCAACTCTTTTTAGCAAACCCTAACAGCTTAGCTTTGTGCAAATGCTTGTTAGTATTATTACTCTTAAATATTTATAGGATACACTTATGTCTACAACTACCGGTACAGTAAAATGGTTTAACGAAGCTAAAGGTTTTGGTTTCATCGAGCAAGAAAATGGTCCAGACGTTTTTGCTCACTTCAACGCTATCGTTGGTGACGGTTTTAAAACTCTTGCTGAAGGTCAAAAAGTTGAATTTACAGTTACTGACGGTCAGAAAGGACCTCAAGCTGAAAACATCGTTGCTCTTTAATTAGCAATAATTAGTTTTGTTACTCGGGTATTAACCTAATAATAAATCTATAGATGTAAAAAAAGGACATACCTTAATTGGATGTCCTTTTTTATTATCCAAATTTTATTGATGCACATAAGTATACGAAGATAACTAGATTTTATTCTTCTTGTTCAATCCATCGTCTCAACTATTTACATTTCCTATACCCAAGAATATCAAAACTGAATAAAACTGGCACTATATGTATTACATTATGATTAACCACTTATGATAATAAACATGCTCTACCTCTAAGTTTTTTTCAATGCTAATACTTACTATTACTCAATAGAGCACCTTCCCTGATTAGCTATTCCTACACATAACCAGATAACAAATTTAATAAATTTAATAAAACGAGGATTAATAATACGCGTATAAAAAAGGCTAATGCTTGTTAAAACACTAACCTTTTTAGGTAATATTAATAATAAATCTATTAATACATTACACTGTGATCTAACAATGATTAATCAACTTTGATACGGGTAATATCGGCACCCAAAGCTTGTAGCTTGCCTTCGATACAAAGGTAGCCACGATCAATATGATAAATACGGTCAACTTGTGTTGGTGATTTTGCTACTAAACCTGCAATCACTAAACTTGCTGAAGCGCGTAAGTCAGTTGCCATCACTTGAGCACCATTTAAGCTAGTGACACCCTTAACAATAGCAGTATTACCTTCTAGCGCTATATCTGCACCCATGCGTTGTAATTCTGGTACATGCATAAAACGATTTTCAAAAATAGTTTCTATAACCGTAGCAGTACCTTCAGCTAGTACATTCATAGTCATAAACTGCGCTTGCATATCAGTAGGAAAAGCTGGGTGAGGGGCGGTTATCACATTGACAGCTTTCGCTGGAGATGTCATTTCTAATTCAATCCAGTCATCACCAGTAGTAATTGTGGCGCCTGCTTCTTCTAATTTACTTAATACCGCTTCTAATGCCTTAGGATCGGTATTTAAACATTTGATATGACCTTGGGTAACAGCAGCTGCGACTAAGAAAGTCCCTGTTTCGATACGGTCAGGCATAACAGTATATTCTTTACCGCACAGTTCACTAACACCTTCAATAATTAAGGTATTCGAACCCGCACCAGTAATTTTAGCACCCATGCTAATCAAGCAATTAGCGAGATCAACAATTTCAGGCTCACGTGCAGCATTTTCAATAACGGTAAGACCATCAGCTAACGCAGCGGCCATCATTAAGTTTTCAGTACCTGTTACACTAACCATGTCCATTAAGATAGTTGCGCCCGTTAAACGCCCTTGCTTTTTGGCAACAATATAACCATCTTCAACGGTAATATCAGCACCCATCAATTTTAGGCCTTGAATATGTAAATTCACAGGTCTTGCACCGATGGCACAGCCTCCCGGCAAAGAAACTTCAGCGTGTCCCATACGAGCAAGTAATGGACCAAGCACTAAAATTGAAGCTCGCATAGTTTTTACTAAATCATAAGGCGCACGACAAGTATCAATGCTACTAGCATCGATCATAAGTTTGTCTTCGTTAAGCCACTCAGTTTTAGCACCTAACTGACCTAATAACTTAACCGTTGTTAAAATATCATTTAGCTGCGGTACGTTACTAAAAACAACAGGTGTCTTAGATAATAGTGCTGACATCAAAATAGGAAGAGCTGCGTTTTTTGCTCCTGAGATCACGACATCACCGTGAAGAGGTTTACCACCAATAACTTTAAATGCGTCCAAAATAACTACTACTTACTTAAAAAAGATAAAAAACATTGATCCAGTATACACAAAAATGCCCAGCAGTAAAAAACTAGGCATTAAAAATACAAATTAGTAACACTATTATTAATTAATACTAACTATTAAATAGTTTATCGCGTTGCCACTGTACTTTATTAAATGTTTTCACAGTAATCGCGTGTATTGTGCCATCTTTGATGATGTCGGCTAATGGCTTAAGAACTGCTTGTTGACGTTTAACACGACTTAAGTCATCAAACATATCACTTACAGCATTAATTCGACATTGAGAGCCATCAAAAGTCACATACACTTCATCAAGTTCAAGGGCTTCATTTATTAATTTTTTTACTAATATTTCAATCTCACCAACTTCCAAGGGAGTCTCCTTTGTTCATTATTTTTATGATACTAATCACATGCTATAGGTAATAAACCATCTACGCCACTTAGAGTGATTAGTTTAGTTAATTTTTCAGGTATATTACTAAAACTCAACTGGCATGAGTAATATGCAGCCTGCTCTAAAAGGTAAAACAACCAAGCAAGACCGGCAGTATCTGCCTTACTCACATTGCTTAAATCAACTTTAACAGCACCATGGACAAACCAATCTACATACTCAGTATTTTTTATATCAGCAACAGTATTACGGCTTAATTGACCAGAGACGGTAAGGGTACCATGATTAAGAACTATATTCGCTTTACTCACTATTTATCCTTGTTGTTCTTTTTTTACTGCTGTACTTTCAGTTTTTATTGTACGATTTTTAAAAATAATATCGCGAGTACTTTTTCTTTTTAGTAATTCGGTAACGTAAGGCAAGCCTTTTTGTCTGATGATACTACCTAACTCAGCTTGCTTAGAGTCAAGTAAACTAACACCTTCTGCAACCATATCAAACGCTTGCCATTGTTTAGTTTTTTTATTTAGCCTAACTTTAAATGCTACATCAATATTATCTCGACCCGACATAATAATGCTTGTATTGACAGCAACGATTCTTTTACCTTCAAAAGATCTTTCTGGGGAGAAGTTCACCGCTTGATTATCATACAAAGTAAATACTTGGGCATAAGAACTCACTAGATACTCACGGAAAACAGGCACAAATGCACGTCGTTCGACATCTGTCGTTTTCTTTAAGTGCTTTCCAATGACTTTAAAAGCAGAGTACTTATAATTAATATAGGGCATCAGTTCTTCTCGCACTATATCTTTTAACAAATTAGGGTTTTGTTGAATTGCTTGTTGCTCACTAGCAAAACGCTTAAAGGTCTGTTCTGCCGCGCCTTTTACCATTATGTATGGATTAGTTTGATCGATAGCTAGCAGTGTTGCCTTTGCCGGTAGCTCCGTAGCTTGAGAAGGTAATTTAGTTGCAATGACATTACCACTAAACATCAGGCCAATGGCTAAGCTACAAAATATATTACCTGTACTAAATTTAGTTATACTCATCATTACTCATCACCACTTCCCTGGCTAAATAAAAACTGACCAATCAGCTCTTCTAATACTAATGCAGGCTTAGTATCTTCAATAAAATCACCTGGCTGTAATGTATCAACAGATTCATCAACAAAGCCAGGTTGGATACCTAAATATTGTTCGCCTAACAAACCTGCAGTTAGAATAGCTACAGAGGTAGCTTCTGAAAATTCGTTATATTGTGTATAAATTTCTAGAGTGACCACAGGGGTATAATCTTCTTTATCTAATGAGATATCGCTAACACGACCGACAACAACCCCACCTACTTTAATAGGTGAACGCACTTTTAAGCCACCAATATTATCGAATTTAGCAAAGAGTTGATAACTTGCGCCACCACTACCCATGCCTGAGTTTGCAACTTTAAGCGACAACATCAATAAGGCAGCAAGACCTAATGCAACAAAAAAACCTACCAATAACTCTACTTTCTTTGACACCATGTATTTCACCAACGCCTTGTAATAAAAAATTAAACACTAAAGTAAAACGGGACAACAATATGCAGTAGTTACTTAATAGTATTAACTACTTTACGAACATTAATGCCGTTAAAATAAAATCTAAAAATAAAACTAATAGTGATGATTGTACTACCGTTGAGGTAGTCGCCCGGCTAATACCTTCAGAAGTCGGTTCACAATCATAACCTTTGTATACGGCTATCCACATCACCACAAAAGCAAAAACGATACTTTTAATTATACCGTTGAGGATATCTTTCTCAAAGTCGACTTGATCTTGCATTACAGACCAAAAAGTTCCGCCATCAACACCCAACCAGTCAACGCCAACAACATGCGCACCAAGTATACCGACCATAGAAAAAATAGCGGCTAATAAAGGTAAACTAATAAATCCAGCCCAAAAACGTGGTGCAATCACTCGTCTTAAAGGATCAATAGCCATCATCTCTAAGCTTGATAGCTGTTCAGTAGCTTTCATTAAACCTATTTCTGCGGTAAGTGCTGAGCCTGCTCGACCTGCAAACAATAATGCAGCAACCACGGGACCAAGCTCACGTAATAATGATAATGCAACCATAGGACCTAAGCTAGCTTCGGCGCCGTAGCCTACTAAAATAGTATAGCCTTGTAACGCTAGTACCATACCAATGAAGGTACCTGACACGACAATAATCAATAAAGACAAGACACCAACGCTGTAAAGCTGCTGCATCAGTAAAGGAGTACCTTTACGTATATTGGGCACATGAACTAATGCAGAGGTCAACAAAATTACTGCACGACCTAAACCACAGATCATATCTAAAGTTTTCTTACCTAAAAGCTGTATTTGCTGCACTATTTCCCGCCTTGAAACTGATTCATTTATTTAACTCTTTTTGAAGATTTTTTAATAAGTTCAGTGGTGTAAGCTGGCGCCTCATAATGAAAAGGTACTGCCCCATCAGCTTCACCTTGAATAAATTGTTGCACTAAAGGAGAACTATCTCGTCTTATTTGCTCAGGTGTACCATGGCCAATGATTTTCTTTTCGGCAACAATATAAATATAATCAGCGATACTCATGACTTCTGGCACATCATGTGAAACCACAATAGACGTTAAGCCGAGAGCATCACTTAATGAACGAATTAACCGCATAATAACCCCCATAGAAATAGGGTCTTGACCAGCAAAAGGCTCATCATACAAAATTAGCTCAGGATCTAAGGCTATTGCCCGCGCTAATGCTACTCTACGTGCCATTCCTCCAGAAAGTTCACTTGGCTGTAGATGTCTTGCACCTCGTAAACCAACCGCTTCTAATTTCATTAGCACAATTTTTTCAATGATGGCTTCAGACAGTTGGGTGTGTTCTCTTATAGGAAAGGCAATATTATCGTAAACACTCATTTCGGTGAATAACGCACCACTTTGGAAGAGCATACTCATATCTTTTCTTGCTTCATATAAGTCTGCACGGGAGAGCATAGGTATATTTTTACCGGCAAAAAGTATATTGCCGCTTTCAGGCTTTATTTGACCACCAATTAAACGCAGCAAGGTTGTTTTACCAATACCACTAGGTCCCATAATTGCGGTAACCTTCCCTTTAGGAATAGATAAGCTGATATCGTCATAAATAACACGCTCACCTCGTTTAAAGGTTAGGTTTTCAATTTCAACTAAATTTATTTCAGGTGCAGAGTTTGTCATCGTTTAACGTCACTGTTAATTATTGCCTAGATTTACAATAGAAATTCTAATTTATAGCTGGTTATTTTACCTTAGCGCTTACAATTCTTCATTATAAATAAACCAATAAGAGCGCCATTTTTGTAAAAATAGGAGGTTAAATTGTAAGAAAGTGATCGTTTTTGCCTAAAACGAAGGCTATAAATATATTATTTTCATTTTGGTCGCATTATTTACTTCTTTTTTGCTCAACAACCAGCGACAATTTAGGCTTCACTTTGGAGTCATTAATGTTAGAACAAATTTTTATATTACTTATCGCCCTTATTGTTTTGGTTTGGAGCGCCGATAAATTCGTTTTTGGTGCATCATCATTAGCTAGAAATTTAGGTATTTCACCAATGATAGTCGGCTTGACCATCGTTGCTATGGGCTCTTCAGCCCCAGAGATGATGGTAGCAGCAACTGCATCATTGCAAGGTAATCCAGATACCGCTATTGGGAACGCTATAGGCTCAAATATTACCAATATTGCCTTGGTACTTGGTATTACCGCTTTGTTACAGCCTTTAACCGTCTCATCACAAACAATAAAACGTGAAATCCCCCTTATTCTAGCGGTAACTGCTTTAGGTTATTGGTTACTTATTGATGATCACTTAAGTTTTGTTGAAGGTATTGTATTAATGTCTGGTTTTGCCATTTACATTATCGCACTGCTTGTTATCACGTTGCAGAAAACAAAAGGTAAACCTAGTGATGATCCTTTGATTGTTGCAGCCGAACAAGATGTGGCTCCAGCAGTAAATATGAAATTATCCTTACTTTGGTTAGGTGTTGGAATCATTTTATTACCATTAAGTGCGAGCTTTTTGGTTGAATCTTCTGTTTTTATTGCTAAGTCCTTTGGTATTAGTGATTTAGTCATAGGATTAACGATTATTGCTATAGGAACTAGCTTACCAGAACTCGCCGCTAGTATTATGAGCATTATTAAAAAAGAAGATGACTTAGCATTGGGTAATATAATAGGCTCAAACATCTTCAATATTCTGGCAGTATTACCTATAGCGGGTCTAATTACTCCTGGTGACATTGATCCTTTAGCAGCCAGTAGAGATGCACCCTTTATGTTAGGTGTTACTTTATTACTCTTTATTTTATGTTTTAGTCGACATTCTGGTGCCTTTAGACTTACCCGAGCAAAAGGCGCATTATTACTGTTAAGCTTTATCGCTTATCAAGTATTACTTTTTAGTCAATTATAAGAACTGATATAAATTACTCATGATGCAAAACTTCAAACAGTTAGCAAAAAACGTTATTGAAATTGAGCAGCAAGCTATTGCTGAGCTATTACAGTATGTTGATGATAAATTTGAGCTTGCTTGTCAACTCATGTTTCATTGCAAGGGTCGAGTTATCGTCATTGGTATGGGAAAGTCAGGTCATATTGGCGGTAAGATAGCAGCAACACTTGCCAGTACAGGTACACCCGCTTTTTTTGTTCATCCAGGAGAAGCCAGTCATGGTGATTTAGGTATGATTACCTGTAATGATGTGGTGTTAACCATCTCTAATTCAGGAGAAACCAGTGAGGTTCTTGCCATAATCCCTGTTATTAAACGCATTGGCGCTAAATTAATTTCAATGACAGGTAATACTGAGTCTACCTTAGCTAAGCTAGCCGATACGCATATCTGTATTAAAGTTTCCGCTGAAGCTTGCCCGCTAGGTTTAGCACCAACGTCAAGTACTACGGCAACCTTAGTCATGGGTGATGCTTTAGCTGTCGCTCTACTCAATGCGCGTGATTTTACCGCTGATGACTTCGCTTTATCTCATCCAGGAGGCAGTTTAGGTAAACGTTTATTACTTCGCCTAAAAGATATAATGCATCAAGGCGAAAGAATCCCCATGGTTTCTGAACATTCATTTATCAAAGATGCTCTGGTTGAAATGTCATTAAAGGGTTTAGGTATGACTGCTATAATTAATGATAATCATCAGCTAGTTGGCTTATTTACTGATGGCGATCTTCGTAGAGTATTAGATAATAAAGTCGATATTCATAGTGATAATATCAGTACCGTAATGACACATAACCCCAGAGTAGCGCAAAGTGATATGCTAGCTGCAGAGGCCTTGAAGATAATGGAAGACAATAAGATAAACGGCCTAATAATTGTCGATAACAACAATAAGCTGATGGGTGCAATCAATATGCATGATTTCTTAAGTTCTGGAGTGCTTTAATGAATACCCTATATGGCAGTGTCCAAAATAATATCTTGGCTAAAGCTCAACAAATAAAGCTATTAGTATGTGATGTTGATGGCGTATTTTCTGACGGTAGAATATATTTAGGTAATGATGGCGAAGAGCTAAAGGCTTTCCATACTAAAGATGGTTTTGGCATAAAAACGCTAGGCGCTAGTGGTGTTAGTGTTGCTATTATTACTGGTAGAAACTCTGAAATTGTTGCTAAGCGTATGAAAGCATTAAATGTGGCACATATTATTCAAGGCCAAGAAGATAAATTACCAGCCTTAATCCATTTAACTCAACAATTGGGCATTGACCTTAACGAAGTCGCCTATATAGGTGATGATGTACCTGATTTATATTGTATTGAAGCTGTAGGGCTTGGTATTAGTGTCGCTGATGCCCATCCTTTGGTATTACGTAATGCTGACTACACCACCTTCACTCACGGAGGTTTTGGCGCAGTACGAGAAACCTGTGATTTGATTATGCAAAGTCAAGGCACCTTAGCTAGTGCCTCAGGCGCAAGTATATGAATAGATTAAATAGCCTAACGCTATTTGTCTTACTGCTTAGTGCGCTAGTTTATGGCATTATTGAGTGGCGTACAGCAACAATTGAACAAAACACCTTAATTGTTGATGAGCAACGTCCTGACTTTATCGCTGAGCAATTGCAAAGTAAGATTTATAGTGAACTAGGCCAACTATCACATACTATTCAAGCACAAAGAATGAAGCATTATGCTGATTTGGAAGTCAGTTACTTTGAATTGCCGAATTATACCTTATATCCGCAAAAAGAAGGTCAGCCTTGGAAGGTTAGTGCGAAAGAAGCGACACTTTACAAAGACAACCGTGTAGAACTAAAAAACCAAGTACATATTAAAGCAACTGCAATTGATAGTTTAATTAAAGAAATTCATTGTAAAACCATAGCATTAGACTTAAAAACAAATATCATTAGTTCAGAGCAATCAGTTGTTGTGGTCGGAAAGGACTTCACCATGTATGGCTCAGGACTAATTATCAATTTAAACACTAAACAAATGACCCTAACCCAGCATGAACGTACTATTTATAAAAAATATGATGAAAGCTAATTTAAGTAATATTACCTGCAAAGGTAATACCTTCAAACGTAAGAGCTTCCCCAGTAATACCTTTAAAGTATTAGCACTAAGTTGTAGTCTCGTTTTTTTTAGCCCAGCCCAAGCTGCTAAAAAAGATTTAGAGCAAGAGATCACCATTAAATCACAACGACAAGCTGCTGATCTTAAAAATAAAATAGCTAGTTATTTAGATAATGTAAGTATTCGACAAGGTTCTATCTCTATTACCGCTGATTTAGTTAAAGTATTTAGTGTGGTCAATAAAAATAGTGGAGAAAAAAATGATACATATTTAGCTAAAGGTAAACCTGCTATATTCCAACAACAGCTAGAAGATGGTAGTTTAATTAAATTAGAAGCTGATGAGATAACCTATAGTCCAAACTTTAATACGATCAAAATTAAAGGGAATGCCTTGGTTAAACAAGCGGGTAGTGAAGTAAGCGGTAATGAAATAACTTATAATACGTTAAGTGAAAGATTAGAAGCGAAAAGTGCTAATAATCAGTCT
>CAJWZC010000044.1 GCA_913049915.1 uncultured Colwellia sp. | reverse complement strand
ATCTCTTTTTTCTTTGGTGGTCAGATTAATACTTTTGATGAGGGATATCATGATCCTCATCATTGTATAAATCAAGTACCTTCATTGATCATGGGGACAGAATAGTAAATATTATATAAGTACGATAAAAATATTGTAGGTGCTGATAACACTACTACTTATAAGTGACGAAATAGATGTTAATGTGCCATAGAAAGTCTAATTAAAAGCTAAGATTCTTTTAGTTACACCCCGCCCATTCCAGCAAATGTAAAGCAATGTTATTATTGCGTTAAGGTATGATACAAATTGATACATCAGCTTAATTTGTGATACGTCTATTTTGATAAGACTTCGTTAGTATTAGTGTCAACACAAACAGACGTTCACAGGGAATATATGAAATATTTAATAAAAATAGCGGTAGTTAGTCTAGTTGCCACCAGTATTATTTTGACTTCTTTTACTGCTACCGCAGTCAGCGAGCTTGAAAAGAAAACAACCCAATCAACAATACTAGCGTCAACTTCACAGCAAGAAAGTAGTAAAACTACTGAAGTAGCTAATAAAAATGCTGACGAAAAAATCAAAAGAGATGACTCAGTTGAAACAGACATTATAGTGGCAAGTAAAAGTAGTGATAAAGCTTTAGAAGGTAAGAAAGAATCAGAATCAAATGATGACGATTACGTTTTTTGTATTGGTGACTGCGATGGGGAAGAGCATCAATCGCATAACTGTGATGAAGATGATGAAAAGTGTGAAAAATTTGAAGAGTTACATCGTCTTGTTCATAACCGCCGTGATGGATTCTATGTTGATGTCAGCGCTGTAAGTAGTTCGGGTGACGATTATACTTTTACAGATAATGTAGATACCGAGTCAGAATTTGATGTGGTGATTAGTTATCGAGTTCAACTACTTGGATTATTTATAGAATCTCCTGGTATAAGTACTCGACGAATTCAAGGTATGTATTCTATGCCGGCTTGGGGTGTGAACTTTTACAATAGCGAAGATTATTCATTTGATATGTTTTATCAATACAGTACTCGAGGTATTGAGGGTTTAGAAGGCATTCAAACACGTAATGAAGATGAACGAGCAGGTCTTAGAATGACCGGTTTTTATGAAAATAGTCAGCTACAAATGATTTATTCGCCAGTAAGTCGTAATAGTGAAGGTAGCGATGGTGTAGAAGCGTCTATTTCATACAGTTATAACTTGCAGTACAGAAATATTAATTTCTATACTAACCTAGGGCTGCAGTATCGCTCTAAAGAAGTCACTCCTTATGGTATGCAAACCTGGGTAGAAGATGATTTATCAACGTCAGCAGGTATCAGTTATTCAGCTGAAGTAGGTGTTGAATATCCTTTAACGACAGACTGGGTTATCGGTAGCTATGTTGGCTATAATGCACTGTCTGACCGTAGCCTGGTAGTACGTCAAGATACCGTTGAAAATGGTGTCAGAGGCGGCCTACTATTAACGTTTGTTTTTTAGGAGAGCATGATTATGCATACTAAAAAGCGCAATAAAGTTAAAAAGCAGTTACAGAAACTGCTTTTACAAATAAAAACGTCATCTTTATTGATGTTATTAATGGCAATAAGTTCAGTAGCTGATGCGACAGAAATTCAAGCCAGCATGAAGGTAAGTCCACAGCAGTGTGTCGCTATGCGCCAAGGTCAGGCTTGTTATGTTTCAGTTGAGTTAAGTTGGCAAGTTGATATACCGGGTAATTATTGTCTATATAGTTCAGGCAACCCTAAGGCGCTCAATTGTTGGGTAAATACCACTACAGGTGAATTGAAAAAGTCATTTGATAGTAAAGTTAATGTAGAGTTTTCATTAAGGCGTCAACATGAAAGCTTATCCGTGGCATCAGCGGTAGTAAAAATGGCCTGGGTTCATAAGAAAAAAGGTCAGCCAAGAAAGTCATGGCGAATTTTTTAGCGGTACTTTAAAAAAAGTCTTTTAATAACATATTAGGGTCTATTGATCTTTCGAGATTTTTTTTGCAGCTATTTGTTGGGTATTTATACAAGGCAGAACCTTGGTAATGTGGTTATTCCATATAAAAAGGCGATAATGCTGTAAAATAGTCAACAAACGCTGTTCGAAGGATTCGGCTAAAAGCGTTTTACTCTTTGTTGAGTAGTATTTGCTTAGCGTGACTAGGCTACATACTACCCGCCGCGATTAAAACGCTTTTATCTCGAACAAAATTTAATTACGAAAGATCAATAGACCCTAATAATAGAAATATTACTTCAGCGATAACACAGGAAATACATTTAATGGCAGCACAAGTGGGCGCGCATATTTTATTAGTGGAAGATGATATTGATCTTGCTGAATGGATTGCCGATTATTTAACAGGACGTGATTTTAAGGTAACTACTTGTCATCGAGGTGATGAGGCGGTTGATCTTATCCAATCACTCAACCCTGATATTGTCTTACTTGATGGTATGCTGCCAGGTATGGATGGACTTGATGTTTGCAAAACTGTGCGAGCCACTTTTACTAACCCAATTATTATGATCACTGCCCGTGATGAAGAAATCGACGAGGTACTTGGACTTGAGATGGGCGCCGATGATTATATTACCAAACCCGTTAGAGCAAGAGTATTACTTGCCCGTATTCGAGGTTTATTACGTCGAGAAGATAAGTCTCGAACAGTAGATAATACCAATATTTCTCAGTTAACAGATGAACAACTTGAGTCTAAAGGCGTACTGAAATTTAGTGGTTTAGTGATCAGCGAACAAGCTCGAAGTATTAGCCT
The DNA here is from genome assembly GCA_913049915.1 of uncultured Colwellia sp. Classification (GTDB taxonomy): domain Bacteria; phylum Pseudomonadota; class Gammaproteobacteria; order Enterobacterales; family Alteromonadaceae; genus Colwellia. Next base: position 26,866 of record CAJWZC010000044.1, on the reverse strand, counting down.
TGATGGTGAGTTAATAAAAGTATCCTCTAATGAGTTTGACGTTTTATGGTTTCTTGCTACAAAAGCAGGGCAGGTAGTCTCACGAAAAGAACTTGTTAGTCATTTTCGTGGTTTTGATTATGATGGCTTTGATCGCTCAATTGATTTACGTATCTCAAGATTACGTAAAAAATTAAAAGATGATTCATCAGAGCCTTTTCGTATTAAAACTATTTGGGGCAAAGGTTACTTATTTGCCAATGATGTTTGGTAGCTCCTTAGTCGTTCGTATCACCTTGTGCTTTAAAGATAATAGGCTAACTAAATGCGTAATTTGACACTTTCATTGCTTGCGGTAGTACTTATCGCAACGATTGGTTTAGGCTGGATTTTTGATGGTATTTATAATCAATATCTTAACCAAAACATAAATAATAATTCAGAACTATCACGACAAGGAAATAATGGACCGCAAAGTGTAATTGATACTTTAGAGCAGGTAGGTACTCACTTATCAATAGCGCTATCCGGTATTGATAATCGCCAAGAGTTTATTGAAAAATGGCCTAGTGAAGGTGTATTGTCACTACAGTTAAAACCGTTAATTAACTTTCCCCTACCACAAGCTTTATTATCTGATCTTACCGCAGGTCAGCCATTATTACTTGAAACCGATGACAGTATTGTTATGTACTTTTATCTTCCACGTACAGACGAACTACTGGTATTAACAACTGTGCCTATCGCAGTTAATCAAAAAAATTCATTCTTACCTATTTTACTGACTAGTCTATTTTATTTAGCCGTATTGTTATTAATGTTGCTTTGGCTTTATCCGCTGATGAAAAGGTTAATGACCTTACGTCAAACGGCTAAATCTTTTGGTGAAGGTAACTTGAATCAGCGTATTGATGTTGGATCTATTTCCTATATCCGTGATTTAGAGCTTGAGTTTAATCGCATGGCTCAACGTATTGACGATTTAGTTACCGATATAAAACTATTAAGTAGTGCGGTCTCTCATGATTTACGTACGCCGCTAGCACGGATACGTTTTGGTATAGATACCATTCAAGAGGAAGATGATCCTGTTTTGAGAAGACGTTTTGAGCAACGTATTAGTGATAACGTTGATGAAATGGTTGATTTGGTAGAAAGCTTACTGAGTTATGCTCGCTTAGATCAAACTTTAATTACCTTAAATAAAGCGCCCGTTGAATTTTTAGCATTGACGACCAGCTGTATTAATAATAAAAGCCAAGATGATATTCATGTTATATACGACTTCCCAAAACGTCCCATATTTGTTGATGGCGACTTGTCGTATTTGATGATTTTGATGAGTAATTTATTACAAAATGCTCATCAGTACTGTCAGCGAAAAATTTATGTGAACGTTAGCGAACAAGAGAATAATATTCTTGTGACTATTGCAGATGATGGGCCTGGCATACCTACAGCACAAAGAGAAAAAATTATTAAACCTTTTATTCGAGGTGATGGCACTGAGAATAAAGTAAAAGGTTATGGTATGGGACTTGCCATCGTCAAACGAATTGTTGAGTGGCATCATGGTGAACTCATTATTGAAAACTCACCTGAGTTAGGTGGAGCACAATTTTGTGTTACCTTACCGAAAGCTATAATCTAAACATTTTTCTTGATAGTTAAATAGTAGACAAAAAAAAACCACGTTAAAAACGTGGCTGAAAAATAATCAGTGCAAGGGAATTACAATTGATTAGGAATATAGTTTTTAAAGAAATTACATCTGTAACTATTATAAATTACTAGTTAAGTTAATTCCTTTAATGAATTAGAGCTATTATACTAAAATTGACTGTTGTGTAAAGTTTTATGTCATAGAATTATTTTTTTATGTTGTTATTTTAGTGTTATTCTAGTTTTTTTGCCTTTTAATTTAATTTTTACATCATTATCCTACCCTTTGGTGCTTCAACAACAATGGTACCTATTATCATTTATTATTAGTCATTATTTTTTATAAAATATAGCAGCCTATGTAAACGGCTCAGAGATGTTATTAATATGCTGCGTTATTGTGTACTCAATTTATAAAAGTAATAAATTATTCCTTGGAAATTTCAAAAAATGAGATTTATAGCAAGCTGATTGAACTAGATAGGTATGTAAAAAGATAATGTTCAATAAAGAGGAGATACCTTTAAAGTAGCCATTAATAAAACAGCTACTTTAAAGGTAACATCTAATTTTTTAACATAATCGTCGATTCTGTATAAGCTTTAGTTCCCCATAACGGAACGGTTGAGAGGCTGTGCTTGTAACTACCATCCGTTTCTTTAGTCGTATAAGAAAGGTAGAGCAGCGTTTGATTTTCAGCATCATAGATACGTCTAACTTTCATTGTTTTGAAGAAGATACTTTTTGATTGTTTGAACACAACCTCACCCGATTTACTTTTATTAATTGTGGCTATCATTTTAGGGGTAATATTACCTGTTTGACGGCACGATATAGAACTATCACTAGGATCGGATAGGCTTAAATTTGCTTCAATTGATGCTATGTGACAGGTAACACCTGAAATTTTATCATCACCTAAAGACGACACTTTTATGTCCTTTAGCGTAAAGAACCCTAACGATATATCACCTACTTCATTTCTTGACAGGCTCTTAAATATAAAAAAAGCGATCACTAATAAGATGAATATTGAGCCATAAATCTTTATTTTTTTTAACATGTTAACTTCCATTTGAATTATTATTTTATCATCGACACAGATGGTGATACTAAGTCTATCGTCTTTTAAAAATCAGATACAGGCTAAATATTAATTGGCATTAGTCGCATTTAAAATAAAAAACACTCAATAAATACATTTAATATCAGCTTTCATGACTAGCTACTGTTGTTCACTTTATTAGTGTGACTAGGATACCAATATACAAGGTAGAAATCGGTAGTAATTACTGTGAACTACTTCTATTTTGTATACAATAAATAACAACTATTATTCACAAAATGAGTGATAGTTAAACTCATTTCTATTTGGAGTAAACCAATGCATTTTTTTCCTGATTTTCTAGTCAATTAGTTTTGCTGTCAGTGCACTAAGCTCACCGTTCATTACAGTGGCTAACAGTTCTATTGATAGTTCTATTTCTATTAGTGCTGTAGGTAATAGTCTCTTTGAAGCTAAAGATACTTTCTCTCTGCAATATGACAGTGATCCGCAAATTTTTCCTGATGGTAAAAAAATAGTTTATATCAGAAACTCTAATGACATTATGACCGATAGAAAAAATAAAAATCTGTGGTTGATTGATATTAAATCTGAGAAACAGATACCACTTTTTTCGGATGACAAACAATACTCTCAATCGCGTTGGTCTGCTGACGGTGAAAAAATTATCTTTGTTAGTAACTTAACTGGTAGTTATCAAATTCATGTACATTATCTTGAGCAAAACCGAACAGCATTAATCAGTCAGGTACAAAGTAGTGTAGGACGTTTAACTTGGTCACCTGATGGTAAATGGCTAGCGTTTACCCAACTTATTGTTCAGAAGAGAACGGTTATTGCCAAGATGCCAGCAAAACCCAAAGGGGCTCAATGGTCAAAACCTGTTGTTGTGATTGATCAAGCATACTAACAAGCCGATGGCAGTGGGTTAATTAAAACAGGTTTTAAGCATATCTTTGTTTTACCTAGTGAGGGTGGTACTCCACGCCAGATAACCCAAGGGGACTTTCATCATAAAGGTCAGCTTAGTTGGAATAAAAAAAGTGATGCTATCGTATTTTCAGCAAACCGTATAAAAGATTAGGAATATAAGTCACTAGAAGGTGACTTATTTCAAGTGATATTAAATAGTGGTGAGATTAAGCAGCTAACTAAAACGGCGGGTAAGGAATTTAATCCGGCATTTTCAGAAGACGCTAAAAACTCGCTTTTTTATCGACTTCTAATACATTGAACCCTAACCGTAATGCTAAATTAAATATTATCGATTGAAAAACTAAAAAAGTGACTATAATTGCTAGTGATTTTGACCGTTCAATAAAGAACCCTCAGTGGTTATCAAGTTCACTTTTAGCTATAAGCTACGATGATTTTGGTAAACGTAAACTTGCCACGATAAGTACCAAAGGTCGAGTTAAAGACTTAACTGATACACTTTCAGGTACAAGTATTGGTTGTCCTTATATTAGTGGTAGTTTCACTACTTCCAACAAAGGTTATATGGCATTTACTCAAAGTAGTACATCACGTCCTGCTGATATTGCGGTAATTAATACCCGTAAAAAGTTAAATAAGTTAACGCAGTTAAATGAAGACTTATTGGCTCATAAATCGTTAGGTAAAGTCCATGAAGTTAATTATAAGTCTTCCTTTAATGCTAAGAAAAAGTATCCTCTTATTTTAGAAATTCACGGTAGTCCTCATGTAGCTTATGGCCAAAGTTTTTCTACAGAATTGCAACGCTTCGCGGCACAGAGTTATGTGGTTTTTATAATAATCATCGTGGTAGTAGCTCTTATGGTGAGCGTTTTGCCCTGCTATTGAAGTATAAATACAGTTCTAAAGAAGATTTTTCCGATCATGATCCAGTTGTAGATACGATATTGGCGTTAGGATTTATTGATGAAAAGAACTTATTTATTGCTGGTGGGTCTGCTGTTGGTATTGCGACAGCCTACGCTATTAGTTTAACTGATCGCTTTTCTGCTACCGTCGTTGTTAAACCCGTTATTAACTGGTTAAGTAAGGTGTTGACCGCCGATAGTGGTTTAGGGCAAATACCGACGCAATTTCCTGGTATGCCTTGGGAACACGTAGAGTATTATTGGAAACGTTCACCTATGTCATTAATAGGTAATGTTACCACCCCTACTATGTTAATAACGGGCGAAGAAGATTTACCTACACCAATGGCGCAAACAGAGCAGTTTTATCAAGCGTTAAAATTAAGAAGAGTAGATACCGTATTAGTTAAAGTACCAGGGTCGTCCCATGGTATTACTGGTAAACCATCAAGAATGATTACTAAAATAGAGCATAGTCTTGCTTGGTTTGAAAAATATAAAACAAAGATAGCTAACTAAAGTAAGTGAAATAAAATAATTAGGTATTAAGGTATTATCAAATTAATTTATGATACATTAATAATGTATTGATTAAAGATACTTTGATAAATATTAATAAGCCCAAGCCTTAACTAGCTTAGTCTCTTTTTCTGACTGTTTATGGTTTTTTTCTAGAGCGCACTCTAGTTATTATAAGAAAAATTACTAGATAATTTTATTATCTGAAATCAATAGGTGGTACTAATGAATATTTTAAAAATTATGATGTTATCATAGCTATACTTGATTAGCTGAGATCTTTAATTAAATACTTAAAAGATCTATAAATTATATATAGTCAGATACTTATAAGTTATTGTAAACTTTTAAGGATGATTTTATGTCCTATTTTAATATTTGATCTAGTTCTGTTTTTTACTACAAAGGAAGATATTTATCTATGTTGAATTTAACTATTCGCCGTAAAGTTGTACTCACTACCTTGACCGCCGTGGTGTTATCTATATTGATCGTCAGTGCTTTTGCTCTGAACTCCAGTAGGTCTATTATTTTAGAGGCTGCCATTGAAAGAGAATTACCTGCAGCCCTTGGCGAGGTAGCCAATAACTTAGATGCACATTTATTGTTACCGATTACCGTATCGCAAACTATGTCGAGTAACCTTTATGCTCAGGAATTTATTACTGATGGAGAACAGGTTGATAATCGTCCACAACTCATTGAAAATTTAAAAAGTGTCAAAAATGAATTTAATACCATTACTGCCTTTTTAGTCTCAGCTAAAACAGGTAATTACTTTACACCGAGTGGACTTTTTAAAAAATTATCGCAACAAGATAATAAAGATCAGTGGTTCTATGACTTTATGGCGAGTGGGGAAAAGTATGCGCTAAGTTTAGATGTTGATGAAGTAACAAATATCCCTACTTTGTTTATTAACCATTTAATGAATATCTCAGGAAAACCTAGCGCTGTGGTAGGCGTAGGCTTGTCACTCGAAAATATGGTTAAAACGATTAGTCAGTATCGTGTTGCACAAACAGGTAAAGTTTTTTTAGTGGACCAAAATGGCAAAATTAAACTACATCCTGATACTCAACAAATCGGTAAAAGTTTAACTGCTTTGGGCGTTAGTAATAGCCAACAGCTTTTATCGAAAGCAGAGTTTAGCTCAACTGAATTTATATTAAATGGTACTAAAAATCTGATTGCTAGTCGTTATTTAGACAGTATTGGTTGGTATGTAGTTGCAGTGGTACCTAAAGAAGAAGTACTGGGCGGACTAACCCAAGCGACATGGGCATTAGTTATGGTAGGAGTTATTATTGCTATAATTTTTGCGTTTCTCAGTACTTGGCTTATTTCTCGTTTAATTGCACCTTTTGGTCAGCTTGCTGATATGTTAGCTGAAATTGGTAAGGGTGGTGGCAATTTAACACGTCGTTTAGATGATTCACGTCAAGACGAAGCAGGTACCATGGCAAGAGGTTATAACCAATTTGTTAGCTATTTAAGTGAACTATTACAACAAGTTTCCAATACGGGTAATGAACTCTCTAGTGCGATTGATCAAATAGACTCTCAAGCCAAGTCAATGGAATCAGAGATTAATGAGCAAGTAAAGAGAGTTGAGCAAATTGCTACTGCAATGCATGAAATGGGAATGACCGCAGAAGAAATTGCGGGTAGCGCTAATAATGCGGCAGAAACTGCACAGGCTGCTGATGCAACAGTGCAGCAAGGTAATGTTTCTGTTGTCCAAACTATTGCTAGCGTTTCCGATATGAGTGAGCAGTTAGTTTCTACCAGTACCATGATCGCTCAATTAGCTGAGGATGCTCGCTCAATTGATACAGTTGTTGAAGTAATTCGTAGTGTGTCAGAGCAAACCAACTTATTAGCACTTAATGCCGCTATTGAAGCTGCTCGTGCAGGGGAGCAAGGTCGAGGTTTTGCCGTAGTTGCTGATGAAGTAAGAACCTTAGCATCACGCAGTCATGATTCTACAGAAGAAATAAAAAACATCATTGAAAAGCTACAAGCTAAAACAGAAGAAGTTGTTGCCGCTATTTCTCAAAGCACAATATTAAGTACCACCAGCCAAACAGAGGCGGGTCATTCAGGTAAGCATTTAGAAAGTATTTCTGAGAGTATCAGTATTATGAATGATATGAACTTACAAATTGCCACCGCGACAGGGGAGCAATCTAATGTTGTTGGTGAAATTAATCCACACGTTTCTGCCGTTGCAGATATCTCACGTGCTAATAGCGATATAGTTCAGCAAACCTCAATTGCTTGTAGTGAGCTAAGAGATAAGGCTGCCCACCTAAATGACTTAGTATCGCGCTTTAAATTCAACTAATTCTCATAATTAGTTGTCTATTGAGTAAATAATACATAATAAATTAGCAAATAGTTGCCTAATAAAAAATGCCAGTCAGCTTATCTGACTGGCATTTCTTTAGAGTGCTTTATTGGTTACACGCTACTCTCAGTATTATTCTTATACCAGTTCCATTAAGTTTGTGAGCTTGGTGTGCGAAGGAAAAATTACTCAAGGTTAGTGACCCTTAATCCCAATAGTGAGCTATTGGGATTAAGGGTAACGTCGCCTTGGAGTATTTTAACCAGCACAAGTGGGCAATAACTTAGTGAGATTAGTATTACTACCAGATGCGAACACGTTCATTTTCTGGTAAATACAAGGCATCACCAGGTTTTACGTCAAACGCTTTGTACCATGCATCGTGGTTACGCGGTGCTTGAGCACGGAAACGCCCTGGTGCATGTGTGCCACCACGTAACTGGTTTAACATGCTTTTTTCAGTACGTTTTTCTTTCCATACTTGTGCCCAAGCGAGGAAGAAACGTTGGTCACCGGTAACACCGTTAATAATAGGAGCTTCTTTGCCATTTAAGCTTAATCTATAAGCATGGTAGGCCATTGATAAACCGCCAACATCACCAATATTTTCGCCTAGGCTGTTACGGCCGTTAACAAAGTTATCAGCAATAGGCTCATACTTATTGTATTGTGCGACTAATTGGTCCGCTTTAGCATCAAATGCATCGCGATCTTCATCAGTCCACCAGTTACGTTGAATACCATTAGCATCTGATTTTGAACCTTGATCATCAAAACCATGACCCATTTCATGACCAATTACCGCACCGATAGCGCCGTAGTTAACGGCAGCATCTGCATTTGGATCGAAAAATGGTGGTTGTAAAATTGCTGCAGGAAAGACAATTTCATTAAATGAACTATTATAGTAGGCATTAACGCGTTGTGGTGTCATACCCCATCGATTACGGTCAGTCTTCTGCAACTCTTTAGCAACACTATCGGCTTTAAAAAATTGACGAAGGTTTTTAATGTTACTAACGAGGTCAGTTTTAGAAATAGTTACGCCATCAAATTCTTGCCAGACATCAGGGTAACCAATTTTTGGATTAAAGGCGGCAAGCTTAGCGTGAGCGTTAACTTTAGTTTCTTCGCCCATCCAATCAAGTCCGTCGATACGTTGACCAAGCGCAGTACGTAAATTTTCAACTAATTGCGCCATTTGTAATTTAGAGCTTTCAGGGAAGAAACGCGCTACATACACTTTACCAATCGCGAAGCCTAAAGATTCAGTATCAGACATTTCACCAATAGCCCGCTTCCAGCGTGGACGAGCCTCTTGTTGACCGTTCAATTCTTTACCATAAAATGCAAAGTTAGCGGCATAAATATCTTCAGATAATAAACCAGCATTACCACTAATAGTATGGAAGGTTAGGTAATCCTGCCAAACAGATAAAGGCTCAGCATTAACCAATGCGATCATAGCTTTTACTGGCTCAGGCTGAGAAATATTAAGCTGTGGTACTTTATAGCCTGATTGAGCAAAATAAGTATCCCAATCAAAGTCAGGATATTGCTTGGCTAAATCAGCACGTTTTATTTGGTTTAAGGTTAAGTCACGGTTACGTTTTTTCTCACGCGGCCAATGTCCTTGAGCTATTTTGGTTTCTAGCGCTAAAATTTGTTCAGCACGTTCTTGGCTGTTTTTTATACCGGTAAAAGTTAGCATAGTAGCGATGTGTGCTACATAAGCATTACGGGTTTTTTCAAAACGTTCACTTTTTTCTAAGTAATAAGATCGATCAGGCAGTCCTAAACCACCAGCACCTACAGACATTTCATATTGATTTGGGTCTAAACGGTTAAACCACATATAGCCACCAAGAGGAGACTCTGTGCCTGTTAACCATGCTTCACCAAATATCTTGGTTAAGTCTTGGGTATTCTTTACCGCAGTGATTTGATCTAACGTCGACTGTATTGGGCTGATGCCTAATTTATTAATAGTTTCAGTATCCATATACGCTTGATAAAAATCAGCAACTAATTGTTCGTCGGTACTAAGGTTAGTACGACTAGTAATATCATCAATAATTTTTTTTACTTGTGTTTCACTCCGCTCAGCTAAACCAGTAAACGCACCATAACGGGTTTTATCTGCAGGCATTATATAATTATCATACCAAGTCCCACTAGCATACATAAAGAAGTCATCACCAGGTTTAACAACTTCATTGCGGGCGCTTAAATCAATACCAAAGCTGCCTAGTTCGGCGTTACTGGCGACAATATTTTTACTATTACTGTCATCACTGGCAGTAAACATGCCACAACCACCAATAAATGTGGCTGCTAAGGCAATGGCTATCAAAGATTTTTTCATGAAATAGATCTCTTTTTAATTGAATTAGATATAACTAGTGGTTTAAATTAAGTAATAATACAGGTGCGTAGCGTTATTTAACCAAGTGGTTTTATTGTTGTTTTATCAACTTAGATTATGCTCAGCTTTACGATTTATTTATTGCTCGCCAATATATTTATGGCTAACAGAACCACTTTGGACTAAGTTATTCTCTAGTATGTTAAAAAAATGTCAACTAGGATACGCCTAACGGTAGGATTTACTCGATGAGCTTATTGTCACTGCAACTTTACAAGCATGTAGTAGGGGATAATGAATGCACAGATTATCATTAGTTAACTTTCTATTAGTGATGTTAAATCAACTTTGTAATTATTGATTTTGCTAGGTATAAGGCGATCAAGATTTGTTATTTTATTAGTAATCTTGGTGAAGATTTTTTCATATGTATTTTTAATGCTAATTGCTGGTCTAGCGAGAGTAAAGTCAAACCTAGAGAAGTCAGGTAATATTATGCACTTACTGTTACCCGCCACTGCGTTAGGTCGGAGCTTAGTGATAGAAGATAAATATCACTAAGCTGGTAGTTAATTAAGTCAGGATTTGTCTCACGGGTAGCTGCTGAAGGGTTAAAGTTTTCCGTGGATAAAGACAGACCGGACGACTTAGATGATGATTCACTTACGTCAGGTCATACCGTAGATAGTTTTGTCTTAGCAACAGTCATTCCACAAGGTTACGCTTGGCAGTAGGGTGTTCTAGTTTATATTGGTGCTATTTTTGTTGTTTATAGTCGAGTTAACAGTAATAATTTTTATGTAGAAGATGTTTTAGCGGGGGCTGCTATAGATATTCTTTCAGGTTTCTATTTCACCGAGCCATACTCAGGTATTACTTTTTCATCTATGGCGAATAATGGTCATTATGGTCTGAATTTTAGTGGTAATTTTTAACTATTTAACCGACCAAGTAAACTAAAAAGAGGTTTTATCTATGAATAATAAAGTATCCCTTGAAACGCAAGATCAAGCGGCTAAAGTAGCCAAAGGCACCCAGAAAAAAGGACAAACGAAAGATCAAACTAAATTAATTGCTCAAGGAATAGAAAAAGGAATTGCTGAGTATAAAAAACAGCAAAGTAAAAAATCACGTGAACGAGATAAAGACCGTAAGCAACAAGTAAAGCAAAAGCAGAGAGCCGCTGAAGAAGTCATTGAGCCGGCCGAAGCCAAAAGTACTAATAACTTACCTTGGTTATTATTAGTACTGAGTTGGCTTGTATTTATTGCGTATTTCGTTTTGAGTTAAGGTTAGTGATATCTACTTAAAGCGGCTCATAAAATAAGGGGCTAAATCAATTTCTGGTGATTGTCCTATGACTAGTCGATCTATCAGTTTTCCAGTAATTATTCCTTGGGTTAAACCTAAGTTCGGATGACCAAGAGTAGATAATCTTTTATCATGATTTGGCGCTTGGCAAATTATGAATAAGGAATCAGGTAAAGAGTAGCGACAACTTATCTAAGCTGCTTGTTTATCTTCTTGCCCAAGTAATATCTGCAGCAATACCTTCTGACCACCAAACGCCCTGGGGAGATGATAAGTTAGACTCGGGGTAAAATTCAGAACCAGCATGATCATCATGTAAACTATTACAATAATCGCTATAGTGATTGAAACGACCATCAAGGTAATGAATGTATTCATTGGATAAATTCCATACACCACCATCACGCTGGTAAGTAAAAATTCAGTATAATTTCCTTTCTTTGCTGTATAGCCGTCTAAATGTATTCAACCATTGTTAATAGATATATTAAAGTGTTTGGTCGCATATCTTACCTAGCGAGTATGAAAACTGTAGGAGTTCACTCTTAGACTAGTATTATCATCACTAACAGGCTTATTACCAGTGTTGAAGACTTGATCAAACTTGTCTTCTTGGGTAATAAGATCCTTACAAGCTTTGGTCACTTTTTTACTTGATAACCCTTGTGAGGGGATAGTAATAGACTTATTGCAATACTGAATATTTTTAAGTACTTCTTTGATACCAACGAGTAATGTGACATCAGTTACTTTGCTTGGTTTTACCAACAGAGTATCACTTACTATAACTGCATCAATAATGAGGTAGATCGCCAAAGATAAGTACAACTTAGTATTGTAATTAATAGATTTTTATTATTTATTGCTATCTCTAAGTACTTATATTTATAAACTTATATTTGAATAGATAGATTATTATTAGGCTTCATAGCCGAAAGGGTCATCAATTGAGTGAGCAGGTTCACTAAACCATTTTGGCCCTGATGTTGTCATATAGAAATGATCTTCTAAACGCACACCAAACTCTCCATAAAGACATAACATAGGTTCATTTGAAAAACACATACCAGCAGCTAATAGTGTTTTGTCGCCTCTAACTAAATAAGGCCATTCATGAATGTCTAAACCAACACCATGACCCGTACGATGGGGAAGGCCAGGAACTTGATAGTCAGGACCATAACCTTGCGTTTGAAGGTAGTTACGCGCAGCTATATCTATGGCTTCACATGGGGACGATATTTGTGCCGCCTCAAAGCCATGCAGTTGTGCCATCTTTTCATGTAACCAAACCGTACGTTGCTTTTGAGTTGCTTCACCAAAGACATAACTGCGGGTAATGTCTGAATTATATCCTTGAACTAAACAACCAGTATCGATTAACACCATGTCGTTAGTATCGAGTGTTTTAGGTTCTTTTACACCATGGGGATAGGCGGTATCTTGGCCAAATAAAACGATACAAAAAGATGAACCTTTAGTGGCACCCAATTTCATATGTGCTTTATTGATAAAGTCAGTCACTTGTGATGTTGTGATACCAACGGTTAAGATTTTGGCAACGGCGCGATGTACTACCATAGTCATTTCTTTAGCACGTTGTAATAAAGCTATTTCGCTTGCTGTTTTGATCATTCTACAGCTAGCAGTAATACCTTTGCTACTAGTAAACGCTAATGTGATTTTTTGATCTTTTGCCGCATTAATCATACCATCTACGACAAAAAAGGCGGTAGATTCATCTACCGCAATAGTACCTTGAGCACAATTATTTTTCTTTAGTACATCAATAACAAGCTGGTATGGAGATTCATGTTCATGCCAGCTAGCGACTTCAGACTTTATTTGCATAAAACCAGAAAGGGTGCTTACTTCAAACCAAGGTGCAACATAAACTAAATCGCCTTGTGCTGGTAAAATAGCACCGACTAATCGCTCAGATGAATACCAAGTAGTACCAGTAAAATAGGTTAAATTAGTGCCCGCATTAAGATATAAGGCGCTAATATTTTGTTCACGCATTAACTGCTGTGCTTTACCAATACGCTGTTGATATTCACCTAATGAAATAGGGATAACATCAGTGACCATATTAGTTAATTTATTTAATTCTATTTTGGCTGTTGAGCCGCCAATACCAATGGTCATATAATTTTCCTTCAAAGTACTTAATAGGGGGGAGTAGTTACTGAGCGCTGTTGATATAGCAATAATGCTCAATAACTGTGGGTATGTTATGTACAATTTTTTAGTGAAACAAGTCTTAAATCACGTCATCTATTAGCCATGGTTACAAGGTTGAAAAGATTTAACTTCTTAAGCTTACTTGAGTTGAATCTAGTGTTATAACCAGCGGTCTTTCACTTTACCATACTGAAAATAGCCCCATTGACCAACCCTTCTTAATGGGGCAAAAGGAAATGTTACTAACGGGGTTTGGTAAATGGGTAAGTTGGGTACAGTAATACCAGCAACCTTTTCAGCCAAGCGTTTACCTGCTTGTACAGAAAATGAAACACCGCTACCGCAATAACCCATCGCATAAAAAACACTTTGTTGTTCATTTTGATAGACATGCGGCATGTCGTCTAATGACATACATAACCAGCCCGACCAAGCATAATCGTAGCGCAATGAACTTAGTGCTGGAAAGTTTGTTTTTAATACTGCGAGTAAACGGTTGGCATAGTAGGGATCGGTGGCATTTTTTCCAGTTATAGCCCCTCGACCGCCAAATAAAATACGGTTGTCAGGTAACTTTCGATAGTAGTATTTTAACGCGCGAGTATCCATGATGACATTACTGGTTAAAAAGTTACACGCGGCTAATTGCTCTGGTGTTAATGGCTGAGTGACTATGATTTGCGATAATACCGGTAAGCTCTTGCTTTGGATTAATGGGTGAAGATTTTTGGCAGAGTAACCATTGGTTGCAATAACGACCTTTTTAGCTTTTACAATGCCATTTGGCGTATGTAAAATTTGTGTGGTTTGGCTTTGCTGAGCCGCTTTATTTGAGGACTCTTGATGCCATTTGTCTACTGGGCTATCACAATGAATAGTAACACCTGCTTTTCGAGCAAGCTCTTGATAACCCCAAGCCAATTTTAATGGATTAATACCAAAACCATCTTGATAGCGGATGGCACCATAAGCATTGTGATCGGCCATATACTCTTGGTGCAACTGCTCACGGGTTAACGCTTGAACATCATAACCAAACATCTGTTTTTGCAGCGCAGCAGTTGCTAATAAACTTTTTAACATACCTGGCTTGTGCGCCACGCGAATATAACCATTGTCTTGCGGATCGCAATCAATGCCTTCGCTAATAAAGTCTTTAACGGTATCTACACCGGCACACATCTCATTGTAAATGCCGCGCATGACTTCTTCGCCCCATTGAGATTGCATACAGGCATAGGGTTTTCGTCCTGATGACTTTAAAATAAAACCGGCGTTACGGCCACTTGCTCCCCAAGCAGTACGATTAGCTTCTAATACCGTTGCCTTGATACCGTGCTCGCGAACTAAGTGCAGCGCGGTTGATAAGCCAGTATAACCTGCGCCTATAATTGCTACATCAACAGTAATATCTTTATTTAGCTGACCATCATCTTCAGGGGCAGTACCTGCTACATTAGCCCAATAGCTATTAGGGTAGGGCGAATTACCGGGCAGTGATTCATCAATGAGGGGATCGTACATATGTATCCTAAGCAGGTTTATGGAGCCTAATAAGCTGACACTTTAAATAACCCGTTAACGTAAAACAGTAAAATTATTATAGAGTGATAGTTTTACTTTAACAATTACGACTACTTTATAAATATAACACTGCTAGGTGTTAGATCAATAACTCTGATATTGATATAGTAAAGACTCAGCTCTTTGTAACGCAAGTTTATATGGCGTAGCTTAAAGTAAGAGAGTTATAACTGTGCAAATATTTGTTATCACTTCTATAAGCTTAAGCGGAGCTAGTTAAGCATAGGTTTACTTTGCCAAGCGAATGAAAATCCATTGGTATAGTTTTTATCGTTAGTAATAATCCAATCATTTTCCAGTTAAATATTTTATTATTCTACCTACACAGGTAGTATCATAAAAGTAAATGTGTAATAGACATACATAATGAATACATTTATTAAAGCAAGCTATTAATATAGTCAACTCCTACTTATCCAACTAATAAAACATAGTTTAGCACATTAAATTTCTAGGAATATTAATGTTTTAAGGTAACTTACCATAATGGTTAACCCTCATGAGCGAACCGTTTCGATATAACTCATGTGCTAAATATTTCACTTATCTTTACAGTTTCGTTATTAAATTTTAGATAAATATCATAGCAAAAGCTTACTTATGAAAGTTATTGTGTAATAATACATGTGTAGTAACGATTTTTTGGAGGCAAATATGGCCCATGAGGAAAGACGTAATATGTCAAAATATACTGATGCTAGTGTAGATAACTGTAATGATGATAATAAATCAGCGTTAGAACAATTAGCCGATGCAAACCATGAAATTGAAGACTTAAAGATACAAATCGCTTGGCTTGAGCGTTCTTACGAGTAGTTATTTTAATGTTTACTCACTTTTAAATGAGCAAGTAAACAGCACAAAAGCTTAATAAATTAAAAAGACAAATATAGCTTATATATTTGTCTTTTTTACTTTTTAATGATCTCATTGATGAAAGTTATCATTTTGATTTCAATTTTACTTAGGTTTTGATGAAAAAAGTACTTTTCGCTCGATAAATTATTTGCATATCTTTGGGTTCATGTTATTTTCCCTGTATTGCGTTTAAAACACTATTGTTAACAACAAATTCAGAGGAAGTCATCTTATGCCAAAGGCAAGCGATATAAAGAAAAATGCTGCAATAGAGCACAACGGTAAAGTATTAATTGTAAGAGATATTACTCGCTCAGTACCACAAGGTAGAGCAGGGGGAAGTTTATATAGAATGCGCTTATACGATGTAGTTACTGGTGCTAAAGTAGATGAAACCTTCAAAGCTGAAGATATGTTAAATTTTGCTGATTTAAGCCGTCGGCCATCAATGTTTTCTTATATTGATGGCGATCAATATGTCTTTATGGATAATGAAGATTACACGCCATATAACATAGATAAAGAAGCTATTGTCGATGAAATTCTTTTTATCGATGAAGAGACCCAAGGTATATCCGTCATCATAGTTGACGATGTACCCGTGGGTATAGCTCTTCCTGCCAGTGTTGAATTAATTATCACAGAAACAGACCCTTCGATCAAAGGTGCTTCAGCAAGTGCACGTACTAAACCTGCGTTGCTTTCTACCGGATTAACTATTCAAGTACCTGAGCATATTTCGACAGGTGATAAAATTAAAGTAAATACAGAAGAACGTAAATTTATGGGTCGAGCTGACTCTAAGTAATTAGCTTTCGCTCTGTAAATGCAGTATGAACATAATAAAAATGCCCGATTATTCGGGTATTTTTATGTTCTAAATAAGCGTTTAAACGAAAAAAATATAAAATAATAGCTATTTATTAGCTATTTGAACAATAAGGTTAAATCATGAGTGATTCAGTTTATTCTATCGGTAAGCAAGACCAAGCATGGGCAGAAACAGAGAAAGCGTTATGGTTTACCAAACAAGTAATTAAACGCTCTTATGAAGATGAAGTTCTAACAAAGCTTGAATTATTAACATCATCATTTGATATGATTCAATACGGTAGTTTATCACTTGATGAAAGTCGCTATCCTTTATATGCCATGCAAAGTAAAAATTGGCAAACCAATAACAAAACAGTATTAGTTACTGGTGGTGTTCATGGTTATGAAACCAGTGGTGTGCAAGGTGCAATTCGTTTTCTAGAAACGTGTGCTAGTGATTTTAGTAAACAATTTAATATCATTGTAATACCTTGTGTAAGTCCTTGGGGTTATGAAACAATTAATCGTTGGAATAACAAGGCAATTGATCCAAATCGCTCTTTTTATCAAGATAGTCCAGCGCAAGAGTCGGTGGCACTAATGACTTTCATTAATGATCTTGATGTCGATATTACTATGCATATTGATTTACATGAAACGACAGATACCGATAATAGTGAATTTCGACCTGCGCTTGCTGCACGTGATGCTATTGAACAGAAAAGCTGGAATATTCCTGATGGTTTCTATTTAGTTGGTGATTCAACTAAGCCTGGAGTAGACTTTCAATGTGCAATTAATCAAGCGGTAGCAAAAGTGACTCATATTGCTCCAGCAGATAGTAATAATAAACTCATCGGTGTTGATATTGAGCAGTTTGGCGTTATAAATTATGCTAGCAGAGAGCTAGGTTTATGCATGGGCTTAACTGATGCGCCATACGTTACGACTACCGAGGTTTATCCCGACAGTCCATTAGTTGATGATGAAAATTGTATCAAGGCACAAGTAACTGCAATATCGGCTGCTATAATGTTTATTTAATCGTATTTAAGTTATAAAAACGGCCTACTAAGTGATACTTAATAGTCCGTTTTATAAAATATTATATGTTTAATCATTACAATTTAAGTGCTGTGAAATAGTAAGTTTTATAGATTATCAATTCTCATATCGTACTGCTAAATCATTAATTTGAATGTTACCAAATAAGCTTCCATCTGGTGTTGTTGCTGTTGCTGTTTGTCTTGTAAGCTTTGATACCTTCACCTTATAAGGACTGACATTAAAGCCGGCGTACGACTTTCCTGAATTGTTAGTAAAGTGAGTTAAGTGCAATAAACTAAATTCATCACCCATTTTTAAACCATGATCTCTACCTAAGTTAATGGTAATTTGATTACCTTGAACTTGGATTATTTTACCTCTGCTTGGCTCACACATAATATTTTCATCGATATCCTTAATTACTTTATCGATAATATTATTAACCATCACCCCATAATCACTTTGCCAAAAAGCATTGCCGTAGACATCAACTTTAATACGCTTTGTAAACGTCCATGGTGCAGTATTTTGATAATTCTCTTGCCAAACTAGTTCACCATTTAAACCATTATATAAATAGAAGTTAATGGCAAAGTTTCTTGGGTAAATGCCTTGTTGCCAAAATAACCAGTTATTAGTGGCTTGCTGATCGAATGATATATTGGTGATCTCACTAAACATTATATATTGGCTATCTGTGCTTTCACTTAATGACTGTGTTAATTGAGCGATTTTATAGCTTTGTAAACTATCATTAAGACGAGAAAAATCAGTTTTATTATTAAGAATAGTACTGGTTTTAGTAAAAACACTTTGCTGATTAAGTTGAGTACCTAATTCACGCATTATGGCTTTATCAATTAAGTAAATTTCACCAATATTAGCTTGTTCTCTGTGTGACAAGTGACTGCGGGTAATTAATAGCGATTTTTTAAAATTTACCGCAAAACATTTTTTATCTTGTGCAAATATATCAGCTCGAATGGTTACAGTAATAAGATTATTACTGTGTACTTCATCAACTAACTCAATAGAATTGACACTGCCACTTGCTCTTATATTAATTTGATCTTTTGTCAGTAAGCCATTCACGACTTGTTGAACGCTAGAAACACTAGCGCCTGATACAAGTAGCGCTTTTTTAAGCGCGTTTTCTATAGCTTTAGTACGTGCAATTTCAACACTTGTATCATTAGTGCGGGCATGTCCTTGAGTCTCATACCACTGACTACTAACAGAAAAACTGTATAATAAGCTAAGGATAGTTAATTGTTTAATGAGAGTGTGCATATATTTACATATTCCTATTTAACCCGATTTACTGATGTTGGGAGTAACGCTTTTTTATCAACTAAAATATATTATGCATATATCATGCCCTTCATATTACAATTGATTTATCTAGGTAATGATTGTTGGCTTAATATGTGCATTGTTCTGAGTATGAAAATTAATAAAGTATTGCTATCGGTTATACTTATTAGTACTTAGTTTTGAAGGGGAATACCATGAAAAAATGGATTATACCATTGATTTTACCTGCTTTACTCTCATGTGAGGCAACTAATAATGATGGTTTTTATCAATCAACTTATGTTGAAAAAGGCGAGATTGATAGTTTTGAACTACCGCGTCATGCCATTAATGATGTGGTCAAAGGTTTAGCTTATCAAATGTTAGCTAGTAGTAGCTTTGTCAATGCGAAAACTCCTGTTGCAGTGGCTTCCTTCGTTGATTTAAAGAACCTTGAGAGTACTAACTGGTTGGGTAATCAATTGGCTGAAAGTTTTGTTCATGAATTACAACACCATGGATTAGTCGTTATAGATTATAAAACGACTGGACACATTCGTGTCACAAAAACAGGTGACTTTGTCTTTAGTCGTGACTGGCAGGAATTACCTGAACGTCAGATAATTGACTACGTAGTTTCTGGGACTATGGTTGAACAGAAAGATGGTATTTTAGTGAATGCTCGTATGATAGGCATTCAATCAAAAGTTGTGGTTGCTACCGCACAGTCATTTATTCCTTCCTGGGTGCTAGGTGATGATATGAGTCATAGTGAAAAAGTTAAAATGAAAGACGGTATGATTATTCGAGATAATGCTATGTTATATAACGATGAACGTGCTGTGATCATACAAAATTAGTTTTATTATACTAAATTACTGCTCTATTTTTATTTATAGAGATTACCTTCAAAGGAGCACCTATGAATAAATCATTGGCTCGAGTTATTCTTATTTTGAGCACGTTTATGTTAACTAGCGCATGCTCCCTTATTTACGATAAACATGTACAGTGGAAAACTGTAAAACCTGATGATTTTCCTGTACTTTATGCTACAGGGTTTGCCCCAATCAGTATGCAAAAATCAACACATGAAACTCAGCGGATGCTAATGGCCATTAAAGCGTCAAAAATTGCCGCTTATGCTGAGCTTGCTGAGCAAGTATATGGCCAACAAATTGCTGGTAAGGTAACTATGGCTGATTTATTAATTGAAGAGCAACAGTTAATGGCTTCAGTTCAGGGAATTATTCGTGGTGCTAAGGTGATAAAAAGCTATCCAGTCGGCGATGTTTATACCACTGAGTTACAGTTAAACTTTGAAGATATCTATAATATCTATCAAGCGAATCAAAATAGAAAAGAAATAAAAGATGTAACATATTTTTAATAGCTATAGCTCATAACTAGCTATTATTTATTATAAAAAACACAAAAAGGCGTTAATCATTATGATTAACGCCTTTTTATTTTAAATATTATAAGATGTTAGGCCTTAAATCCTAAACTAGAGAGTCCCGCACTTTTTTTACCTTTCTTGTCATAAGTAATCGCGTTTTTATTATGGTTCTCTAATAGGCTGGTTTTCATACGTTCTACAGCAAGTTGAGATTGTTGAATAATTTGGCCATTTATCAAATTTTGTTGTTGGCAATTAATTAATAAATCGGCTATTTCTGCAAGCTCTATAGTTAGCTTTCCTGCCGCTTTATCCTGAGCAAAGGCTTTATCTTGACCTATTTCTTGGTCAAGATTCTGAATAGCTAATAGCAAAGTGTTTTTTTCTTGACTGACAGCAAGTAGCGCTTGGGGATCGTGCTGCTGTAATATTTGCTTTTCGTTAGCAATTACTTGGGACAGCAACGTTAACTGCTGATGTTGTTTTGCTACCAATTCGGTGGGTGTTAATCCCTGTTGTTTTGAGCTTAATAACATAAGCTTACCTTTAATTTAACTGTTAATAGTTTACTTCACAGTCTATCGTTAAATAAGCTTAAATTCAAAGTTAGCAATACTGGCAGCTAATTTCTCTGGGTCGACTTTGTAATCACCAGAGCTAATTGCCTTCTTTAGCTCATCAATTTTTTTCTGATTAATAACAGGTGCATCAGCTGCTTTCTTTTGTAATTCATTCAGCTGCTTTGCTTGCGGCGTAATCGATACAGAGTCTTGTGCTGAGTTCTTTACTTGCGTAGTAGTTGATGCTGTTTGAGCAGACTGCTGCTTTATTTGGTTTTGGGTTTGCTTAACTTGATTAATTTCATTCAAGCTGTTGATATTTATAGCCATAATTTCATCCTTTAGCAATGAAATGTTATTTAATAATAGTTCTGGTATATTGTTGTCGGCAATTACTTCGATAACTTTAGCTAAAAATTAAATTAAATTAAATTAAATTAAATTTAAATAATATTGTCGGTAACTTTACCACTAATTACTTTGTGTCAGAAACGTTTTAAAAGCAACGTGTCATTTACGTTGTTATTATAGATTAATTACTACTTGATTTATAGTTTTGACTCGTGCGGTAATTATTTTATTAGAACGAGAGTTTTTTACTTTAATTTGTTCATTAATATTACCTGAACTTAAGGCGATTCCCCGGGTTTTGATACTAAAACTATTTGATGATGCAATAATTGTTACGATATCACCCTTACATATTAAACAGATACTTTGTTTGCTAATCGTTCTACCTCTGGCAATCCGTTTTTTGGCCTTAGCTCCAAAAACAATATTTTTATCAGTTAGCTTATCACCACGAATCCTATTAATCGCCATATAAGCTAATTCAATATTACTTTCGTCAAGCTTGTCTCCCTTACTAATTGTAGTTGTTGCAACTAAAACCGCTTTAGTTATTTCTACTTTTGCCGATAAATATATTTTCCATGGTACTGATTCATCACAACTAATTTTTATATTTACGTTTATTGCTCTAATCTTTTCAGGTATATTTGCAGTTAAAGGAATTTTACAAGGTTTAATATTGATTCTAGGATCTAAGTGTGACACTGAAATACGCACCCTTTCTTCCTCAGTTGAAGGAAACTGATCGGTTAAATAAGCTTTTGCAAAATGCTCAATAAAAGCTCTATCTAGTTCAGTTGCAGTAGCAATTGATTGCTTAATGAGCAAGAAGAATGGAAAAATTAAAAAAAGTTTGGTATAGCGCATATATTTTGTTATCTATCTTTAAGTAAATGCAAATAGTCGTCTATGCTTAACCTAAGTCAGCAGTATGAATAGGGTTAAATCATGCGTCAAGTATCAGACGCTTAGTGTGATTATCAACTCAATATTTTAAATACAATTCAAGAATTGTGCCTTTATGTTGTTTTTATGAAACATAGTAATTGGTGCAGTCTTATATGAGGCTCATATGGCAGGCATACTCGATTCAGTAAACCAACGAACACAACTAGTTGGTGAAAATAGATTAGAATTATTACTTTTTAGACTCAATGGTATGCAACGATTCGGTATTAATGTTTTTAAAGTGCGAGAAGTGATGCCATGTCCGAGGTTAACTATATTACCTAAGCAAGATGCTTTTATAAAAGGTGTAGCACATATCCGTGGACAAACAATATCGGTTATTGATTTAAGTAAATCGACTGGCGGAGTAGCTATTGAACAAACAGCAGATAGTTATATAATAATCGCTGAATATAACCGTACTGTACAAGGCTTCCTTGTTGCTGGTGTTGAGAGAATCGTAACGTTAAGTTGGGCTGATGTCATGCCACCACCTGAAGGCGCAGGTAAGTCTAGTTACTTAACTGCCGTGACTGAAATAGATGGCCAGATGGTATCAATATTAGATGTTGAGAAAATTTTAAATGAAATTAATCCTGTCTCAACTGATGTAAGTGAAGAAATTATTGATGTCTCTGTTGGTGAAAGCTTAGGTGATAAGCTTGTGATGATTGCAGATGATTCAACCGTTGCAAGAAATCAAGTAAGAAGAGCATTAGAGCCATTAGGTATTAATATGGTTTTAGCTAAAAATGGCCGAGATGCTCTAGAACAACTATTGGCTATTGAAGCGACTTGTGAAAACAGTATTACTGAAAAAGTGGCCTTGATGATTTCAGATATCGAAATGCCAGAAATGGATGGTTATACTTTAACTGCAGAAGTAAAAGGTAATCCCCGCATGTCAAAAATGCCAATTATTTTACACACTTCATTAAGTGGGGTGTTTAATAACGCTATGGTCGAAAAAGTTGGAGCAGAAGACTTTATTCCTAAATTTCATCCTGATGAGTTAGCAACAGCTGTGAAAAAGTGGTTAAAAATAGAAGATTAATTCTTCCATCATTTGATTAGCTATTATGGTTAGTTAATAGCAACCTCTAATTTAAGGAGGATGTAGAACAGTTTTTAAATAAATAGGAAACTATAGTGTCAGTAAGAGAACTTGATGAAAAAAGTTACAATCAGTTTAGAACTTTTTTAGAACAACAATGTGGCATAGTTCTCGGTGACAACAAGCAGTATCTAGTTAAAAGCCGACTAGCTCCATTGATGGCTAAATTTGAACTCAGTTCTTTGAGTGAATTAGTTAATCGTACGCTTTTACCCGTAGAGCGAAAAATGCGTGCCGCCGTAATAGATGCTATGACAACTAATGAAACCTTATGGTTTCGTGATGACTATCCTTTTAAATTACTGCAAAGCAAACTGTTGCCTGATTTTGCTAACCGGAAAACGCCTATTAAAATTTGGTCTGCGGCAAGCTCTTCTGGCCAGGAACCCTATTCTATCGCTATGTCAGTATTAGAATATCAGCAAAAAAATCCAGGCGCTTTCCCTCGTGGAGTACAAGTTATTGGTACTGATATATCGTCGACTATGCTAGAACATTGTAAATATGGTCATTATGATAATTTAGCACTAGCTAGAGGACTATCTGCAGAGCGTAAGCAGCGCTTTTTTGAAGCGGGTGATAACGGTATGTTAAAGATAAAAGATCAAGTAAAGAAAATGGTCAGTTTTAGACCACTGAATTTACTTAATAGTTATAGCTTAATGGGGCGGTTCGATATTGTATTCTGTCGTAATGTCTTAATTTACTTCTCCCCAGAAATTAAGGCTCAAATAATTAGTCAAATTCATGGCGTGTTGAATAATGACGGGTATTTATTTTTAGGTGCCTCAGAGTCCTTGTCAGGAATAAATCAAGATTTTACTATGTTACGCTGTAATCCTGGTATTGTTTACCAGAAAAAATAACACAATCATGACTTCTAGCTAACAGCTATTGTTACTTGCTGTTAGCCATATCAATTTATCCCCTCCTCCATTACTCTTCTAGATTAATTAATTTATTGGCATAAATATTGTATACCTTTTAGCTAAACGTAAATCATTGTGAGGCTATTATGGCTATAGGATTTGATAAAGGCTTTCAACTGCATACGCAGGGCATGCTTATTCGCTCTCAACGTTCAGAAGTTATTGCTAGTAATATTGCTAATGCTGATACACCTGGCTACAAAGCTAAAGGACTAGACTTTAAGCAAGCATTTGCACAAGCGAATTCTAAGCAGCAAATGGGTATGTCTCGTACTAATGATAAACACTTTGATTTACGAACCGAATTAAATAACTCTGTCGATTTTCGTGTACCTAATCAACCTGATACCGGTGACGGCAATACGGTTGACGTACAAGTAGAACGAAATTTGTTCCTAAAAAATTCAATGCAATATCAAGCTAGCATTCAGTTTTTAGATGGGAAAATTAAAGCCATGAAGAAAGTTATCAGCGGAGGTCAATAATTATGAGTCTTTTTAACGTATTTGATATCACCGGTACCGGTATGAGCGCTCAATCAGTCCGCTTGAATACCACCGCGAGTAATATTGCCAATGCCGATAGTGTTAGTAGCAGTGCCGATCAAACTTACCGTGCTAGGCACCCTGTTTTTGCCGCTGCCATGCAAAAAGCTGCCGCTGGGCAGGGAGGAAATGAGGGGAGTGGGGTTGGTGTCGATGTCTTAGGTATTGTTGAAAGTGATAAACCATTAAATGTTGAGTACTCTCCAGCTCATCCTATGGCAGATAAAGACGGTTATATTTATAAGCCAAATGTCAATGTCATAGAAGAAATGACCAACATGATTTCAGCGTCACGCTCATATCAAACCAATGTTCAATTAGCCGAATCAGCTAAAAACATGTTAAATAAAACCTTACAGTTAGGGCAAAGATAGTGAACAACGTTGAGAAGTCGTTGACCTTAGTGCATAACGCAGGAGTGGATAATGGAAACAGTTAAAGGTACCAACCCGCTAGAGGGTATTCGTTGGCAAAAGGAAGAATACAAAGTTGCTGAGCAAAATAAGGGCATGCTTACACAAGCTGACTTCTTTGCGTTATTGACAAAAGAGTTAGCTAACCAAGATCCAACAAAACCTGTTGATAACAATGAAATGATCTCGCAAATGACAGCTTTTTCTACTACTGACGGTGTAAGTAAGCTTAATGAATCCTTTGGTAGTTTTGCCAGTTCAATGACGTCTAGTCAAGCATTGCAAGCCTCCTCACTTGTTGGTCGAAGTGTTTTAGTTGAAGATAATGTTTTTGGTATGGCTGAAGGTGAAGCTGTGAAAGGGAAATTAGTTTCAGACAAACCAGCAAGTAACGTTAATATTTATGTTGAAAATATAGCTGGTGAAGTTATTCAAACAGTGCCTGTTGGTCAAGTACCAGCCGGCGGCTCTACCTTTACTTGGGATGGTCAAACATCAAAAGGTGAACCTGCAGCTGCAGGTGCTTATCGCTTCCGTATTGTTGGTTTAGTCGAAGGTAAAGCTTCAGAATTAGAAGCGATGACTTATCGTAAAGTTGACAGTGTTACGTTAGCAGGTACCGGTGGACAAATAGTACTCAACCTTAATGGTGGCAGTTCTATGGCACTAGCAGAGGTAGTTGAAGTATCGGAAGGTTGATTTCAGAGTATAAGTAAATAAACATTAATCATAGGCTTTACCTGACCAAGTAATCATAATCATATAGTAGTGCAGGTGTTAAGCAAAGTAGCAAAATTTTTAAGAGGATTTAAATATGTCATTTAATATAGCGCTTAGCGGATTAAACGCTGCACAAAAAGATCTAGATGTAACATCAAATAATATTGCTAACGTTAATACCGTGGGCTTTAAAGAGTCGCGTGCTGAATTTGTTGACGTTTACGCCGCATCTTTGTTGTCAGCAGGAAAAACGAAAGTAGGTGATGGAGTTTTAACCTCTGATGTTGCTCAGCAATTCTCACAAGGTAGTATTCAATTTACCAATAATTCACTCGATTTAGCGATAACTGGTAACGGTTTTTTTGCTACGGTACCTGAACTCGGGTCATTAGAAACTTCTTATACCCGCGCAGGTCAGTTCAAGTTAAATGCCGATAATTTTGTGGTTAACTCAGGAGGAGGGCATTTATTAGGCTTTCCCGTTAACCCTGATGGTACATCTTCTTCAGTCAGTTTAAGTACAGCAACACCTGTTCGTATACCTACCTCATCAGGCGCACCAACACCATCGAGTGAGGTAGATATTCGTATGAACTTACCTGCGGGTGATGTACCACCAGCAAATACGGTCTTTGACCCAACGGATCCGTTAACCTTTAATAACTCTACCTCAGTGACTATTTTTGACTCTTTAGGTGATGACCATATCATGACTTATTACTTCGTTAAAACAGCCGCAAATTCGTGGAATATGTTTACCGCCGTAGATGCGCAAATGGTTGATATTCCCGCGGCAGTACAAAACCCAGCAGCACCTGTTTTAGTTCAACCTACTGGTGCTGGTGTAACAGGAGCAGTATTGGCTTTTGATCCTAGTGGTGACTTTATTGCACAAAAACCAGCTACAATTCAAACAGCTCAACTTGGCGCTACTATTTTAAGTAATGGTGCAGGTCCTACTCAGCAACTCATTATTGACTTTAATTTAGATATCAATGGACCAAACCCAAAT
>CAJWZC010000043.1 GCA_913049915.1 uncultured Colwellia sp. | reverse complement strand
AGCAGCGACCCTTGCTTTACTAAAACCGTACCAAGATGCAGTGCTAAGGATCACCTAAGATAACGGTAAAGAGTTTGCCTATCATGAAGAGATGACAGAAAACTTAGCATGTGGCGTTTATTTTGAAGACCCTTATTGTTGATGGCAAAGAGTGCTAAACGAAAACACTAATGGACTATTACGACAATACTGGCCGAAATCCACAGACTTCAAAAAAGTATCGCCATCAGAAGTTCAAAATGTAATAGTTAAGCTTAATGATAGACCCAGAAAAAAAATCATCAAACACTAGCCAAATTAATGGCTGAATATGTGGCAGCTATAGCTGCTTAGTGGTTATGCGCTTCAGAGTTGAATCTGCCTTTGATAAAGAAGGGATAACGTATGCTGAAAGAAAAAAGTGTTCTTATCGTTGATGATGAAATAGGTGTTAGAGATACATTAAAAAGAGGGATCCACCGTCAATTTAATAGGACAGACAAGCGTGTTTCTATTATTGATGCTGGTAATGGTATAGAAGCAATAGCCTTAGCCAATAGTTCTCCCCCAGATTTAATTATCATGGATATTCGGATGCCAATAATGGATGGGTTAAAAGCCTGTAGTATTCTCAGAAGGGATAGTAGGTTTACTGAAACTATAATCATTATGTTGACATGCGAAATAACGGAAGAAAGTACAGGATTACTTTCCGGCGCTGATGATTACATCATAAAGCCTTTTAATATAAAAAACCTACTTATCTGTATTGAAAGAGGCTTATTTAAACGAGGAGGAACCAGGCCTACTGCTTATTCTGAAAGTGATAGTGCCTTAACGAAAATATATTTTATCAATTGCTGGTTACATTATGAAATTGCGCGAGCAAAGCACTATCAGCACCCATTAAGTTTATTTTTAATCAAACTAAAAATAACTGATAGCAAGCAATCATCTGAAAGCACAGATGTCGAGGTGATAAAACTATTAAAATGTCGTGCATCAGATCCATTGATTAAATGGGGTGACAATACATTCGCTATTTTGCTGACGGAAACTTGTGCTGATGATGCCATTTTACTTGCCAAAAATATTCACAGGTTAGTCATGGATAATCCTAATTTTTCTCATCCCAGCATAGGTATTGCCAATTTAGAGGATACGCTTAATGATGATTTGATACTTAATGCCGAGAATTCCTTAATGGCATCAATAGATATGGGGAAAATCGTATTAAATAGATTATCCATTACTTCGTAGATGTCTACTTGTAAGCTTTCGTTGGTAAAAGGAGGAAATATAAATGCTTGCACTTAAAGTTATTAGATATTTTTCAGTACATTATTTACTCTTTTTATGGGTATTTTTTTCGGTACCTTGTTATGCCAATTTTACTGAAAACCTCAGATGGAGTGTAGATGCCAGTGCTCGATTAAACCAAAATGAGGCATTAGATAATAGCAGTGGTATTTATGCTTTAGGCTTAGATACCCATAAGATTTTTACTAGTACTAGTGGCGATATAGGTTACGGCGTAGGGCAATTGTATTTTACTAAGTTATCAAACTATATTCCGGTACCTTTCTTATTTACTTCTAAAGATGATAGTGAGTTTATTATTCGAGAAGCGCATCTTAATTATACTGCCGGATCTAATTGGATCCCAAATATTAGAGTTGGTCACTTTACTTTACCATTTGGTTTAGAAGAGAGTATTGATACCAATGGTCGTTTACTTGACTACTACCATGGCAAAAATTTAGGGACAAAGCTTGATTGGGGGTTTGGCCTTAACAAAGTGGTAAGCCAAGTTGAATACAGTGTCAGTTATACCTTAGGTGGTAAAGATAAAGCCAAATCAGTTGACGGCTCTTATGCTATTAGCGGACGCATAGGGTCTTTAAGTCACCTAAATCTTGTCGTCGGTTTATCGTTTTTTGATGGAAAAATTGATAATGTTGTACGAAAAAGATTAGCATTTGATTGGCAGTATTATTGGGGAACGTGGGGACTCTTAGGTGAGTTAGCCTTAGGTGAAGACAATAATCAGTCCACAGGTCGGCAAAAAGAAAAATATAATTTAATTGAGTTAAATAAAAAATTAATAAATAGCCAATTTGCGTTATATGGCCAGTTCATTATTAGCGATAAAGAAAATAAAAAAAGTGCAGATAAATTAGTAAACATTGGTTTTAGCTATCAATTTAATACACAGCTAGAGATAAGTATGTCAGGCCGTAAGCAACTTAATAACCCTCCAACGGGCCAAAAACAGCAATTGCTTAGAGTACAAATGAGGATTAGGTATTAATATGAAAATACGCTTTATGTCATTAATCTTGATAGTAATACTGGTAGGGATTTCTGGCAATGTAAATGCAATTGCTTATTGCTCCTTACGCGATCCAGTCGCGCAAATAGCGCAGCTCTATCCACAAAAAACTAATCAGCTTTCTATTGTTAAAATGGTAGACGATAATACTCGGACTCAAGTGCAACTTGCACTACCTAATAATGATTTACATTTTAGTGAACTAGGTCAGCATACGTTGTATATCGCTATGTTAGGTCAAGAAGCACTAGGTTATGTACATGTGAGATCAGAACAAAGTGACTGGGGATTAGTAGAAATAGTGTGGGCAATAGATAAAAACTTAAGAATAAGTAATTTTGTTTTTCAACGCTGTAGAAGCCCTCAAAAGAAAATTGCCGAAGAAAGCTATTTTAAGACTCTTTTTATTGGTAAAAATTATCAAGAATTGAAAGAACTATTAAGCGAGGATGGTGTGACTGCAAAAAAAAAGCTTTTAGAAAAAGTACATAACGCTCCTGAATTAGCGAATGTAGTTTTAAGATGTGCCCTGAAAAGTCTGCTGCTAACCAAGATATTATGGGGAGAGGAGCTGGAAAAGCTTTAGTTAATATGCTTTATTCCAATAACTTAATAATGGTAATTAATGATGAAAATTTCTAATTATAATCAACTATTAGCAATAACTACGTTACTGTCTGGCGTGATTATTTTTGCTAGCCTTTGGCATCAGTATCAAAAAGTGGAGCAGATATCACGTGCTCATTATGAGTCACGTTTATTAGTACAAACGATTAATTATACTTTTACTATGTCGAGAATTTGGTTAACTACGCAAGATTTACTCTTTGCTGGTCGGCAAACCTATTTAGCAAAAGGTATACAAGATCAATCTATACAACTCAAAAAAAATCTTATTTCAGTTGCAGTGAAAGTATCTAAAATTGAGAGTGAAAATTTAGTACAACGCTTGATATCTGCTATTGAATCAAACGATGATATCGTCAATATGTTTGCTAAAATTTCAATGCAAGAAACTAAACTTTGGCAAACAACCGTTGCTGAATCTGACAAGGTAACGACACAATATGTTAAAGATTTAGAGCAATTATCTGAACAAGTATTAAGTGAAAATAACACCTTGAGTAGGCAGGCTAAGATAGCAGCAGGTAACTTTACTAGCTTATCAGTTTTAGTGGTGTCTTTGTATTCACTCTGTATTTTATTCATCGTCAGTTTCTTTAGTAAATATATAGTAAAACCTATCGAAAAAATTACCGCTTTAGCTCAGCGACCGATAACAGATAAAGCGATTGTTGAATTTAGACAACGTCGGGCCCCTACTGAAGTCAAAGAATTATCAAGTGCTATTCAGAAATTTACTCAACACATTATTGTTGAAAAACAGAAAGCTGAGCAAGAGCGACTTAATGTTATTAGAGCAAATGACAAAGCTAGTATCATTATGGATACTATTCCTTGCGCAGTAGTACTTGTTAATGAATTTGGCTTGATTAAAGAATGTAATATAGAAACTGAAAAACTATTACTTAGTGATAAAGCGGATATCATTGATAAACAGGTTTCTTATTTTGTGCCAGCATTAGCAACGTTAGATGGTCAGTTTGATAGCGAAATGGCTATAAAAAGTATGCAAGAATCTCTACTTGCACCAAAATTTGAACATCCCCATATTGAATTTTCAGGCCGGAAGATAGTTATCAAATGTTTGGTTAATTATCTAATTACCTTGATTGATATTAATGAAAGAAAACATAGCCAGAAAGCATTATCTTCATTAAATGAGCAGTTAATAAATGCAGAGAAGCTTGCTTCTATTGGTCAGTTGTCAGCAGGAATTGCTCATGAAATTAATAATCCTGTAGGTTATATTAGTAGTAACTTGGATATACTTAGTAATTATTTTACCCCACTGATGTCTTATATAAAGTTAGTAAAAAATCCTGATGAAAATATTGCCGCCCAAGCACTTTATCAACAAGAAGATTTAGGTTTCATACTAGATGATATTGAACCATTAATCGCATCAACGTTAGAGGGAGCCGCAAGGGTTAATAAAATTATCAAGGATCTCGGTAATTATGCCCATGTAGATGAAAAATCACCTGAAACGATCTCTATTGATGAGTTAATTGAAAAAAGCCTTACCCTAGTGACTAATGAACTTAAATACAAAGTAGAGATAACAAAAGACTTAGACGCAAATGTTGATGTAGAGTGTTTCCCACAAAAGTTATTACAAGTATTTATTAATATGCTAGTAAATTCCTCTCATGCCATTGAAAGTAAAGGTAATATTTTCATTTCCTCACGAATTGTACAACAAGAAGTTAATATACGCTTTGAAGATGATGGTGCAGGTATTAGTCAAGATCACTTGAAGAGTATTTTTGATCCCTTTTTTACGACTAAGCCTGTTGGCAAAGGCACCGGTCTAGGGCTTCATATCGTTAGGTCTATTATTGAAGAACATCATGGGCGTATTGATGTCGGCTCTAAGATTGGCCAAGGCAGTCAATTTGATATTTATTTGCCTATTCATCATATTGAGATAGCTAAGAGAAAATTAAATATTAATAAAATAACTAGCTAAGTCATTAGTTAATAATTACTTTTTACTAATTTTATGTTTTTATAGTCACTTCGCTACAAATATTGTAGCATGATATTTTATCACTGCAGACATGACTATGACAATACCAATGCCCGGATCACAAGTGCGTGGCTCTAAAACGGGTAAACCTATTATGGCATTACTCGATTTACTTAGCCGAACTTGGGCATTAGGGATAATTTGGAATTTACATAGTGGTCCAGCGAAATTTAGACAGTTGCAGCAACGCTGTGAGAAAATTTCATCTACTTTGTTAAATACTCGCTTAAAAGAACTCAAAACATTAGAACTTATTGAAATAAAAAAAACTGGTTACCAATTATCCTACCAGGGTATTGAGCTATTTGAGATCATTTATCCGTTAGAGTACTGGTCTTCGCAATGGGCACAAGCACTTAAGGAAGAAAGTAAATAATGACATTAGCATATGGCAATATGCCGTTAGATAGAGGTACTAACCAACGAAAGAATAAGCGCTGGTTAGCTGCTGAGTTTACTCGTGAAGATACTTTGTTTTGTGTTATTAATGATGGTCAGTGTCTCTTTGATAAAGTAACGATTTTTTTACCCATTTACCTAAGTAAAATACAACTACCAACCGTTAGTGTTGATAGTTGCATTTACTTAGGTAAAGGGGACTTAGGTAAACCTTTTATGGCTAGCAATAGTAACAATAGTAATGATAGTTATAAGCCTAAAATTACTTCTGTTTTTGCCATCGATTTTAATAAATTACGTTTCTCGACTCAGGAAATATTAAGTGAATTAGGACAATGGCAAGGACTGAGGAAAGTCACCGCTAATTTATCTGTTATTGATGCTTCAGTCTTAGCATTAGCTAAAGCATTGGTGCATTGGCATATAAGCCATCAATTTTGCGGACAATGTGGACAGAATAATCGTTCAATAGAAGCGGGACATGCTAGGCGCTGCTCTGATTGTCGAAATATGAGCTTTCCACGCACAGACCCAGCAGTCATTATGCTAGTCGAAAGAATGTTTGATGATGGTATTGCTCGTTGTTTATTAGGACGTCAGTCTAGTTGGGTACAGGGTATGTATTCAACCCTTGCTGGTTTTGTCGATCCAGGTGAAACGCTTGAACAAGCGGTGATCAGAGAGGTGGTTGAAGAAACTGCAATACATGTTGAAAATCCACAGTATATTGCTTCACAACCTTGGCCATTTCCGGCTTCAATCATGCTGGGTTTTACCGCAGTAGCGACTTCAGAAAAAATTGATATCAGTCAAGATAACCTAGAGGCCGCGCAGTGGATTTCTCGTGAGCAATTAGTTGATTTTTCTATGCATAGCCCTGAACAAGTAGCCGCTGATGGGGCAGCTTCACCACAATATAAAATTAGTAGCGGTGATTCTATTTCTTCGTATTTAATAACGGCTTGGTTGAACAAACAAATAGGACAGTATTAATTAATAATACTTAGTTGAGCTAAAGCCACACAGCTAAATAGTCTTTTAGCTGTTTAACTGTTTAGTTAGTCATATTGCTCATTTCAACGCTAAAATTTCTGTGTTCATGGCTATTAGTGGTATGAATCTCTGCTCTGTCATTGTGCTTTTATTATTCCAACTCCCTATTTTGGGTGTAATCGAACGCTACCAATCGATAAAATAAATTAGTAACCAATTGATATTAATGCTTAATATATGTTGACTCAAGTTTTTCTGTTCTACTTATTGAGTAAACTGCAACTTTACGCAAGTACCTTAGAGTAAGTACGTTTGAATAAGTACTTATAAACAAAACAACGGTTTAAGCATGTAATTATGATAGTAAATAAAGCGGTTAACAAAATGAAAACTAATGGTGAGTAAGCAAATATAGCTTCAAATACAAACATTGTAGTGCTGTTAATTGAAGATCCACAAGTGCGAACTTCACGACTAAAAAAAGTATTACTTGATTTCAACTATCAAATAACTAAACAATTGTTATTTAATGACAACATTATTACAGAAGTTGAGTATTGCAATCCTGATATTCTGATCTTATCGACGTATATAGCAAGTGATAAAATACTTAAAAATCTTACCGAAATAAATAAATTATTACCTTTGCCTATTGTCATTTTTGCTGAATATGACTCTCCTAATGTTATAAAAAAGGCAATAAAGGCAGGTATCAAATTAGCAGCTTATTCCGCTGGTGATGCAACGGCAGGCAAGGTTGATACAAATAAAGTGTGGTTATGGTAAAACGCTAAGTTTTAGTTCTTTACTAATTGAATCCAGAAAAATTAGATAAGTGATGGCTAATTCGAATATAGCCATCACTTATTTTCATTTGTTTGGTGAGATTTATTTTTTGTCAGTTAAAATTTTTCAACTAAACTTTTTCAGTTACATTATTGTCAATAATCATAGCGATGCCTTAGTCAATATTAACACACATGCTACTGCGTATAACGCTTAACACTTCGTTCGAGTTGTTTAGTTGTCGTAATTAATAAACCCCTTCCACTCATAGCCAGTGGACAACCTAAAGTAATTGCGCCAGCCTACCGTAGTATCAAACAATTTAGCGTTACCTGAAAATGTCGTTTCAGTTTTTTTCATCAACATAGGTATACGTGACATACTCTCAACACCACCAGCAATTAATATTTCTACTTGACTGGTTTTTAAAGCATGAGCTAAGCGGATTTAGTAGCTAACTCATTAAAGTACTGGTTGAAAATAGTGAGTTATGTTTTAATGTATATAATTACTGTAATAATATACAGCGATCGCTACTGCCTTTCCTCTAGAGTAATACCAATGATGAACTTTGCCATAGAACAGCAACATCTTCTTCCACTAACACTATCGTTGGCGTTAGTATTTTTCTTCATGTTGACATGGATATTATTTCGCCTAAATAGTATAAATAAAACAGTGTTAGCGCAAAAATCAGAACAAGAACAGCGTTTGATAGAGCAGATAAACAAACACTTTTCAGAGCAATCACTGCATTTACAGCAAAATTATCAGCAAACTAACCAGCAACAATTAGCTCAGGCACATGATAAACAACAATTACAGTTATCGAATAATATAGAGCAGCAAATGGCGGATTTACGCATTAAGCTCATGAGGCAAATTAACGAATTACAATCTCAACTTGCCACCAAACAGAGCCAATCATTAGATCAGGTGATTAATCACTTAAATAATACGGGCCAAGCTAACCGTGAAGAATTAGCTAAGACCTTGGCACAAAGTAGTGAGCAAATGAGTAAACGTATTGATGGTTTAACGCAAGCGACCGATAAACGTTTACAAGAAATTAGTGGCCAAGTAGAAAAACGCTTGGCAGAAGGCTTTGAAAAAACTACCAAAACCTTTAGTGATATTTTACAGCGCTTAGCGCTAATTGATGATGCTCAAAAGAAAATAACTGAACTCTCAACTAATGTAGTGAACTTACAAGAAGTACTCAATGATAAGCGATCTCGAGGGGCTTTTGGGGAAGTACAGTTAAATAGCCTGATCAGAAATGTATTACCAGAGCAAAGTTTTAAACTTCAACATACCTTATCAAACGGTAAAATTGCCGACTGTGTACTATTTTTACCTAAACCTACTGGTAATGTAGTGGTTGATTCTAAGTTCCCATTAGAAAACTATCGTAAAATGATGGACTTTGAAACCCATGAAACTGAACGAAAATCAGCTATGCGTCGGTTCAAAATTGATATCAAAAAACATATCAATGATATTAGTGATAAATATCTCATTGATAACGAAACGGCTGATGGCGCAATTATGTTTATTCCGGCAGAAGCTATTTTTGCTGAAATTCACGGCCATCAAAGTGATCTTGTTGAATATGCCAATAAGAAACGTGTTTGGCTGACATCACCGACAACTTTAATGGCGATATTAACAACGGCACGTTCTGTCCTCAAAGATGAGGCTACTCGACAGCAAATTCATATTATTCAGGCGCATTTATCAGATTTAGCACAAGATTTTAATCGTTTTAAAGGACGCTTTGCCAATCTTGCCAAACATATAGATCAAGCGGCAACAGATGTGAAGCAAATTCATACATCGGCAGATAAAATCTCTAGCCGTTTTGAGAAAATAGAGCAGGTAGAATTGAGGGATGATGAAGTTGAGCTTTTAGAGTAAATTATTTAAGCTAGGATAAATTAATAAAAATTACCCTAGATTTTATCTTTAAAAGTAAGGTGATTAAAAAGCTACATTAACAAAAACAACGACTAATAAAACTGGGCAGATAAAACGTAAATAAAAACCAAGTAACCTTAATGTCGTGTGCTGGTTTAACTGAGCAATATCAGTAAGCTGGTTACCACGTTTCCATAACCAACCTACAACGATGAAATAAAATAATGACATCAATGGTTGTAAAATAGTCGTTAATAGCTGAATAACTAAGCTAAATAATTGTTCAAAAAACGTAATTAGCAACATACTGGCAATAAAAACTAATCCAGAAATTAACCAAGTTGCGCGCTTTCTTGTCATAGCTTTATCTTCAATTAGATATGCAACAGGTACTTCGGTTGTCGAAATTGTTGAAGTAAGAGCAGCAATTGATAATAAGGTAAAGAAAGCAAAAGAAACAAATAAACCAACGCTACCCATAGAGCTAAATAGTGTAGGTAAAATATTAAAAATAAGTTGCCCTTCACCAATTAAGTGACCATCAATAAATACTTCTTGTCCGTTATGTTGAGCGACAAAAAGTGCCGGAATAATAAGTAAACCAGCAATAAAAGCAATAAAGGTATCAAGTAATGTGATAGAAAGTACTAGTTTACCAATACTTTGGTCTTTAGGCATATAAGAGCCATAAGCCATCATAGCCCCGACACCAATTGCTAGTGAGAAAAATGCTTGTCCCATAGCAGATATTATTAACTTTGGCTCAGTTACTTGACTAAAGTCAGGGACTAGATAAAGAGTTACCCCTTGTGTAGCACCTTCTTGTTGCAATATATAAATTATTAATCCAAGTAGCATCACTAATAATATTGGCATTAACCGTGCGGACCAACGCTCAATACCACTGTGAACGCCTTGATATACAATAGCTGCACCTAGCACTATAAATAGGGGGGTAAAAATGATATTACGCAATGTACTTGAGGTTGATAGCCATTGAGATACGTCCAGCAAACCGACTAATTCAGCTAATGAGGCGAGTGAATGGGCCAGCATCCAACCAGCGACTATGGTATAAAAACTTAGCATCATCATAGCGCCAATAATACCGATAATGCCGGCAGAATGGCCTACTTTTTTTAAGCGTTTACCACAAGCGTTAGCTAAGGCAGATACAGGGTTAGTTTGTGCTTGATTACCAATATAAATTTCCGCATAAAGCGCAGGTAAGGCTAGTAAAAAAGTCACTACTAAATAGACAACTAAAAAAGCACCACCACCATTATTTGCTGCTTGAGTAGGGAAAGCCCAAATATTGCCTAAGCCTACCGCAGCACCAGCTGCAGCTAGAACAAAACCAAGACGAGAATGAAAAGAATCACGAGAAGGAGCAGTGGTCATAAATAGTGAATTGTCGTTAAAAATTAGTTGCGCAAAGCTTACCGAGTTACTGTGCTTAGGGGAAGTATTATTCATTACTTTTGTTACATTTATGCTTGTAATATAGGGAAGAAAGTTATGGTATAATGCTGTCATTTTAAACTAATACTAAACGGATCAATTTATTGGTTAACTTAGAGTTACATTAGCGAGCTTAGAACAAACAAAATTATTTAAATATAGTTTTTCTATATTTCATTAATTTTATGGTGTTATAAGTTTGCTAACGAACTCCTAAAGGGCGAGTACCTAATAAAAGGTAAAGGCTTACATGCTGAGTTACTGATTTAATAAGGGAATAACTATTGTCTTCAATCAATGCCTTACCTCTAAGCTTTTTAATTTTCGCTAAGTAAATAATAAATTAGTCCGATTAGTATAATAACGATTAAAGAGCAATATATGTTAAAGCATGAAATTATCCCGGTAACTCTTTTTGAGCAAAACTGTACCTTATTTTGGTGTAGTGAAACTAAACAGGCCGCGGTAGTTGACCCTGGTGGGGATATTGAAAAAATTAAAGCTGGCATCAGTAAATATGGTTTAACGCTTGAGAAAATTTTGATTACTCATGCTCATATTGACCATGCTGGTGCTACTAATACGCTGGCAAGTCATTTTGATGTCTTGATTGAAGGTCCGCATAAAGAAGATCAGTTCTGGATAGATGGTATTGAAGATCAAAAGCGACGTTTTGGTGCTTCTTTCGCGTATGCAACAAAGTTTACGCCCAACCGTTTTTTAGAGCAGGGTGATACTGTTAGCTTTGGTAATATAATGATGGAAGTTTATTTCTGTCCAGGTCATACACCAGGTCATGTGGTGTTTTTTCATCGTGAGTCAAAAATTGCTCAAGTCGGTGATGTGTTATTTAGTGGCTCTATTGGTCGTACTGATTTCCCTCGTGGCGACCATGCCACATTAATTAACTCTATCCGTAACAACTTATTTCATCTTGGTGACGATGTCCGCTTTATTCCTGGCCATGGTCCCATGAGTACTTTTGGACAAGAACGTCGCAATAATCCTCATGTAAGTGATGCTGCGGTAGGATTAAGATAATGAGTAGTTTAGTATTAAAGGCTCAGCGCCAATTAAGAAAAATAGATAACAGTAAAATTTTTCAAGGAATCGTTATTGCAGTAATTTTACTATCAGCGTTATTAATAGGAGCAAAAACACATAACTTATCAGCTAATGCTGTTGTGGTATTACTGTTAATGGATATGGTAGTAACAGTATTTTTTGCGGTAGAAATTTCGATTCGTTACTTAGCTTGTCCCCAAAAGAAGTATTTCTTTAAAAATGGCTGGAATATCTTTGATACCATT
Organism: uncultured Colwellia sp.; assembly: GCA_913049915.1. GTDB lineage: Bacteria > Pseudomonadota > Gammaproteobacteria > Enterobacterales > Alteromonadaceae > Colwellia. The sequence goes on along the minus strand of CAJWZC010000043.1, from coordinate 18,423 downwards.
ATTGTTGTTGGTAGCTTAGTTCCATCGGGTGGCTCTGGTGTACTACTTGCTCGTTTATTACGCGTATTTCGTGTATTACGCTTAGTCTCAATGGTGCCTGAATTACGTTTGTTGATTAATGCATTATTTAAAGCGATACCTCGCATGGGCTATATCGCGCTACTTATGTTTGTCATTTTCTATATATATGCAGCTATAGGTAGTATGTACTTTAGTCCTATTAACGAAGTGTTGTGGGGTGATGTATCGATCTCTATGTTGACCTTATTTCGTGTCGCTACTTTTGAAGACTGGACGGACGTTATGTACGAAACTATGGCTATTCATCCGCTAAGTTGGATTTATTATTTAACCTTTATCTTTTTAACCGCCTTTATCTTTTTAAATATGATGGTTGGTACGGTATTAGAAGTAATGAGCCAAGAACATGACCAATTTCGTGCAGAGCAACATGGAGAGAGTGGTGATGGTGGTGAACCAGCCAGTCGTGCGCAAATTGAAAGATTAGAAAGTGAACTCGCAGAAATTAAAGCACTGTTGTTAGCGAAGAATTGAGTTAGCTAGTCTAGCTCAAAGACAGATATTCAGTTAGATTTCTGCCTATTGCCAAGCGCTATTATATGCTTATTAAATTTTTTTAAACTGAGTAATTATACGGTCAAGGTGATTAGCAAAATTTTGTCTATCAGTTTGATTTAATGCTGGTGGCCCACCAGTATGCACGCCACTAGCACGCATGGTGTCCATAAAATCACGAATGTTCAGACGTGATTTTATATTTTCTTTAGTATAAAGCTCGCCACGTGGACTAAGGGCAATGCTGCCTTTATCTATCACTTCATCCGCCAATGGAATATCACTAGTAATAACTAAATCATTCGCGTTAAGACGCTTAACTATTTCATCGTCAGCAACATCAAAGCCACTACTGACCTGCATAAAACTTATGAAGGGGGAAGGTGGTATGCGGATATGATGATTTGCTACTAACGTTATCGCTATTTTTGTTCTATCGGCTGCTTTAAATAATATTTCTTTGATCACTACTGGACAGGCATCTGCATCGACCCAAATTTTCATGTTCTTCCTTAGGGTCTGTTGACCACTCACGTTATATTTACTTATCCTATTATGATACTGTAATTCATCCAATAATTAAAAACTTGCTCACTAAATACTTAGGTATACTTTTGAGTATAAACCAGACTTATAAAACATGTTAACCCCCCATTACCAACAAATATGGCAAACGGTACAGTTAATACCTGAAGGTAAGGTTGCTTGTTATGGACAAATAGCTGATTTAGCCGGCTTACCCGGTAGAGCTCGTATGGTTGGTAAAGCATTGGGGAAAGTGCCTAATCATGGCTGGCGTGGAAAAATAGTCCCCTGGTTTAGAGTGATTAACTCACAAGGTAAGATTTCTTTCATACTAGGTAGTGATAATTTCGATAAACAAAAGCATCACTTGCAAGATGAGCAGGTCGTTGTGATTGGTAGCAGAATAAAACTTAAAGACTTTCAATGGCAACCTGATTTGTCCGAGATGCTGTTTTTATTAGAATTTTAATAATAGGAGTGGAATGATCTGTGATTTCAAATAGTAAAATTCTTTAACGTAGCTGGATTAAAATAAAAAAGCCCAGTCAAAGACTAGGCAAAAAAACAAATGGAGTAACATAGAGGAAAAACATAATAAAAATTAAAGCTTAAGAATCTCTATTCAATAAACTTTTACCATTAATGGCAATCTTTCGAGGTTTTAATACTTCAGGTACCTGTCTTTCTAAATCAACGTGCAACAATCCATTTTCCATAAAGGCGCTAATAACTTTGACGTGCTCGCCTAGTTGAAATTTTCGTTCGAAATTACGCTCAGCAATACCTTGATGCAGGAATTGACGAGGACTTTTACTCACGTCTTTTTGTATGATGGTAACCGCTTGTTTAGTACCAACAATCGTTAAACCGTTATCTTTAGATTCAATATCAATATCTTCTTCACTAAAGCCTGCGATAGCCATAGTAATTCGGTATTGATTTTCGGCCAATAACTCGATGTTATAAGGTGGATATGAAGATTGTTTACCAGGTTGAGATGCTTTATCAATTAAACCAGCTAAATGGTCAAAGCCAATGAATGAACGATAAAGTGGGCTGAAATCTGTAGAGTTAAGCATAATAAGTTATCCTAAAATATAGCAATAAAATGGTTGTTATTTTAAAAGTTGACGTTCATATTTTTAGTTATTCCTAGTAAAGAAATATTACCTAGGATAAAACTATAAAAACGTACAGTCGTTAAAATAATGCTGCCTTTCATAATGAACAGGCAATGTGTAGTCCCTTACGGCGACTACACAATTATAAATGGGATTGTTTACTGTTTTTTCAATAATAAATATGAATAAATATATTTTTAAATTGTTAAGTAACTGTTTTTATTTATATTTAAGTTTTATCTTTTTCTCTATCGACAACAATAACTGGTGCAGTATATCTAACCTTTGCTAACGCTTTATCGTAATTAGGGTGCTGAGAGATGTTAGCGACAAGTTCTTTGTAAACAATAGTACCTTGGTCATTAATAATAAATATTGCTCGGGTAAGTAGGCCCATATCTTTTATTAATAAGCCATAACGAGCACCAAAGTCGCGCCAAACTGAGTCAGATAGTACTTTGATATTATCAATTTTTTCCACATCACAAAAACGTTTTTGCGCAAAAGGAAGATCGTTACTAATAGTTAAAATTGTAATGTTTTTTGGAAGTTTCTCCGCTTCTTCATTGAATCGTTTCGTTTGTATAGAGCAGACACCAGTATCTAGGCTCGGTACAACAGATATGAGTATCGTTTGTCCTTGGAAGTCTGCTAATGTTACAGCAGAAAAATTTTCATCAACCACTTTAAACTGCGGTGCTTGTTCGTCAACATTTACCTGTTGACCTAGTAGGGTAATATATTTATCTCCCGCTTTGACAATATTGTTTGTTGTTGTAAGTTTGTTTAAGTCTAACGTGAGCGCGTGACTAGTACTAAAAGCTAAACTGGCGATAATAAAAGCATATAAGCTGATGTTTGATGTAGGAAATTTCATGATGTATTGAAAACAGTGAGTAAGGTGATCTGATATTAGCTGTTTAGCGATATAAATTCTATAAATAGTAATCTTTCATTGTGTTTTTAATTGGATACTCTATTGTTATCAATAGAGGCTATATATTTTTTACTTAGCCGTTATTATTGTCAGCTATCGTTTATGTAAGGCCCTAAGATTAATATGACCACTAAATTATTAATTTGTGATGATTCAAATATGGCGCGAAAACAAGTGGCGCGTTCATTACCCGATGGTTGGGATGTTGAAATAAGTTTTGCAACTGATGGTGCTGAAGGAATTGAAGCGATAAAGGCAGGTAAAGGTGATGTACTTTTACTTGATCTGAACATGCCAGTAATGGATGGATATCAGGTGCTTGAAGCTATTCTAGCTCAAGATTTACCGACACTCACTATTATAATATCAGGTGATATTCAACCTGAAGCTCATCAACGTGTTACTAGTTTAGGCGCGTTAGGTTTCATTCAAAAACCGGTAAATAAAGACATTCTCACTAACATGCTTTCATCTTATGGTGTTTTCTCTAGTAAAACTTCAACGAGCAGCGATGCAGAAGAAGCTCTGAGTAGTATGCCAATCAGTCTGCAAGTTACTCCAGAGTTAAATACTGTGGTAAAAGCCCAGGTGAAACCTATAATTACCCAAGTTAATGTTTCTCAGGTTGATAGTGAACCACAAGTTAATAAGCCAGAAATCACCCTGTCAGCCGATATGCGTGATTGTTACCAAGAAATAGCGAACGTAGCAATGGGACGTGCAGGAGATTTACTCGCTCGTTTACTCAATGTGTTTGTCGAGTTACCTATCCCTAACGTGAATTTTATCGAGGTGAGTGAGCTTCGAATGGCATTAAAAGATATCGAAAATCATGAAAGTACTTCGGGGATTTGTCAGGGCTTTATTAGCGCAGGTATTTCAGGTGAAGCACTGTTAATTCTCAATGATTCAAGCTTTAAAGATGTAGCATCATTAATGAACTATCAATACGATGCAGATATGGGTACTGAATTAGAAGTATTAATGGATTTGGCTAACGTACTCATTGGTGCTTGTTTAAAAGGAGTATCAGAACAACTTGATATTCAGTTCAGCCAAGGACACCCAGAAGTATTAGGACAACATAGAAAAATTTCTGACTTAATCGCCAACAATGCCAACAAGTGGAAAAAAACACTCGCAATAGAAATTAGCTACAGCATAGAAAATTATCCTATAAAGTGTGATTTATTATTACTATTTACAGAAAAATCTATGAAAACACTTAATAATAAACTGGCCTATTTAATTGATTAACGACAGAGTTAATCAATTAATACTGCGGATTGTAAAGATAATAGGTAATAAGTTAGCGCGATTAAGCTAAGACAGGAACTGGTTATGATATTAGAAAAATCACAATTAAATGAACTACATTGGTTAATGGAGATGTTACATAACATTGATGTTGGTCTCGTTGTGCTTGATAAAGAGTTTACTATTCAAATATTTAATGGTTTCATGGAAAACCATAGTGGTTTGCTACCGCGTGAAGTAAAAGGTCAGTTAATCTTTGATCTATTCGAAGAGATCCCACAGGATTGGTTTACTCGAAAAGCAGAGTCAGTTTTCTTACTCAAGAATAAAGCTTTTACTATATGGGAACAAAGGCCTTACTTATTTAAATTTGATAGTTATCGCCCGGTTACTGGGAGCGCTGATTTTATGTATCAAAATACGACCTTTATTCCACTATTATCTTCTACAGGGGATGTTAGCCACCTATGTTTGCTTGTTTACGATGTAACGGACAATGCGGTCCATAAGCAAAGCTTGAAAAAAGCGAATGCTGAATTGGCTATCCTGAGTCAAACCGATGGTCTAACTCAGTTGTTTAATAGAACACACTGGGAATCATGCTTATTAGCAGAACATAAGCGCTGGAGTCGCAGTCAACACCCAAGTTCTTTAGTGATGATAGATATTGATCACTTTAAAAACGTTAATGATAGTTATGGACATATGGTTGGAGATGAAGTTATTCGTCACCTTTCAGGTTTAATCCGTCATCATGTCAGAGAAACAGATATTTGTGGACGTTATGGCGGTGAGGAGTTTGCCATTTTATTGTCGGATACTCCACTTAAAAATGCTTATATATTCGCAGAGCGACTGCGCAAAGAAGTGGCTGAAGCTACAGTGATTTATAATGATATTGATATTAAATACGCCATTAGTATTGGCGTTGCTGAAGTTGATGAGAGCATTACCAGTCACGAAGCTTGGATTGAATGCGCAGATGCGGCTTTATATCAGTCGAAAGAAACAGGACGTAACAAAACTTCATTACACCTTAAGCAAACAAGATAAAAAGTACTACTAAAATAAATAAAGTATCGCACATTTCACTTTATTTATTTTACTTATAAAGGTCTATTAAAAGTAGTGACTAAAACTTAAAGCCTTTCATCACAACCAGTGGTACAAGTATCATCAACCATAAGATTAAATTTGGCCATTGACTATAAGGTGTATCGCCCGAAACAAATTTTACTGTTCCTCTAAGCACTACTTCTTCAAATTGTGGTGCAACAGCAATAATTTCACCTAAATGATTTATTATGCCGGTTACACCGTTGTTTGTTGCCCTTACTAAGGGACGAGCAAACTCAAGCGCACGCATTCGGGCGATTTCAAAGTGCTGGTGTGGACCATGAGAGTCACCAAACCAAGCATCATTACTAACCGTTAAAATCATATCGGTATCATCGGTGAAGTTGGCAGCCAACTGCGTAGGAAAGGCTACTTCAAAACAGTTTAGCGGTAAAATATGTAAGTTATTTGCTATTAAGTTTGGTTGTACATAATTACCCGCAGTGAAAGATGACATAGGTAAATTAAAAAATGGCGCTATAGGTCTGAGCAGTTCTTGAAAGGGAACAAATTCGCCTATAGGTAATAAATGGCTTTTATAATATCTATTGCTATGATTGTAATAGTAACCCTGCTCATCTCCAGTATTCTTCTTACCTAGCACAAGCAAAGCATTAAAATATTTTTTACTTTCAAAGTTATAATTAATTAAGCCAGTAATTATGGTGCTGTTATTTAAAATTGCGGAACGATTGACGGTAGTTAAATAGTCTTGTACTGCCGGCTCTAATGCTGGAATAGCCGATTCGGGCCAAACAATAAGGTCAGCATCATAGTTTACCCTTGTTAAATCTAAATACTTTAACATGGTTGGCCATTCTTGTTCAGGCTCCCATTTTATAGATTGGGGGATATTACCCTGGATAAGCGCAACTTTAGCCGATTTACCTGTTAATTCAGACCAACTCACCTGCGTAAGAGACAAGCTTATTAGTATAATACTTGCTGCTAGGCAGACAGGTATGATTAATCTTTTATGGATCACAGGTAGTGTATTAACCTGATTTCCTGTGTTTTTATTAACTAAGTCAGAGTAAAAACAGTAAATTTTTACCCAGCAAATATTTAATAATAAGATAATACCAGTAAGTCCTACTTCACCAATAACAGGGGCAAAGCTAGCTAATGGACTATCTATTTGGCTATAACCTAAAGATAACCAAGGAAACCCGGTTAATACAACAGAACGTAAATATTCACATAGCAGCCAAACAGAGGGGAGTAACCATAAGTTAACTTGTTTATTCTTTGCTATTCTTGCTGTTAAATAGCCTGCAAGAGCAGGAAAAATAGCGAGATAGGCACATAATCCTAACATCAGTAGTAAAGAGAATATCAGGGGCAGGCCACCAAATTGGTCAATACTGACGTGAACCCAACTAATACCACTACTAAACCAACCAAAGGCAAATAATGCTACTTTTTTAGCTGCTACTTTAGGAGATGCTTCTCTAACTTGGTGTAGTATTATGCTAGGTAAAATTAATGCCAACCACCAATAGGAAAATGGTGCATAAGCAAACACTAATAAAAATCCACTAAAAAAACACAGCCAATTACTCGGGGTAGTTAGTTTATTTTTTATTGATTGTAAGATAGAAATCTTATGAAAATTAGTCACTCACTTTACCATTAATTTCGTGACTTTTAGCTACGCTTACTTGTAACATTTGCATACGTCTATTATCAGCAACGAGTACTTTAAATTCGAAGTTACCTAAGCTAAATAATTCACCTTTTTTGGGCATATGATTAAATTGACGCAAGACAATACCACCAATAGTATCAGCATCATTTTCATTAAATTCACAGTTAAAGTACTCATTGAAATCGCTAAGCTCTGTAAGGGCTTTCACTAAATAAACATTACCCGCTAAATGTTTGATCTCTTCTTCAATTTCATCATCGGTTTCATCTTCAATTTCACCAACAATTTGTTCTAAAATATCTTCGATAGTTATCACACCTGAAACGCCACCGTATTCATCAACAACAATTGCCATATGATACCTGTTAGAGCGAAACTCTTTTAATAAAGGCTCAACCTTCTTACTCTCAGGAACAAAAATGGCAGGTCTAATAATACCACTTAAGCTAAAATCATTACTTTGGGAGTTAAAGCTAAAAGCAAGAAGATCTTTTGCTAATAAAATACCATCAACGTGATCGATATCCTCATTAACAACGGGGAAACGTGAATGACCAGACTCTAGAATAATAGGTAAGAACTCGTCAAGGCTGTGGTTAATATCAATAGTGACCATTTGCGATCGAGGGATCATAATATCTCTAACGCGCATTTCTGATACGTCTAAGACACCTTTAATCATTTGTTTGGTTTCTGGATTAATAAGATCTCTTTCTTGAGCATCATTTAATATATCGACCAATTGATCTTTATTTTTCGGCTCAGGTGTTAATACTTGCAGAATCTTATGCAAAAGGGTCTTATTGGCTGAACCCTTACTAGAGTGGGGGATGTCATCGCTCATAGAGCTATTTGTATTCCTTTATTATGTTATCGAGTATGTTACTCATCAATTTATGAGTAACTATATTTGTCTTCTTATAAATTAATAACTTACTGTTCTAAATAAGGATTTTCAATCCCTATTTTTTCTAAAATAGTAATCTCTATAGATTCCATTTCTAGTGCTTCACTGTCACTTATATGATCAAAGCCAACTAAATGCAAGCAGCCATGAATAACAAGGTGAGCCCAATGTTCAAACAAGGCTTTGTTTTGTTCTTGGGCTTCCTGTTTCATTACTTCAATACAAATAATCAAATCACCTAATAGGTTAAGTTCGATTCCATCCGGCACTTCAAAAGGAAAAGATAAAACATTAGTCGGTTTATCTTTTCCTCTGTATTGATTATTTAACTGTTGGCTTTCTTCACTATTAACTAAGCGAATGGTGAGTTCAAAATCTTGTTCTAGATTATTACTAACTTCGGCTAAAGCGGTATCAATCCATAGTTGAAATTGTTCTTCAGTCGGTAATTCAGTATGCGAACAGGCAATTTGAAGGTCTATAATATGAGTCATTAGCTTACATTGGTCTTATCATTATCTGTTTGTCTCGCCTGTTTTTTTTCTTGATTTTGTCTATTTACTTTTTGTTCATGGCTATCGTAAGCGTCAATAACTCGGGCAACTACAGGGTGACGAACGACATCTTTTGATTGGAAAAAATTGAAACTAATACCATTGATATCTTGTAAAACTTCAATGGCATGGCGAAGCCCTGACATCTGATGACGAGGTAAATCAACTTGGGTAATATCACCAGTAATAACAGCACGCGAGTTAAAGCCAATACGCGTTAAAAACATTTTCATTTGTTCTACCGTAGTATTTTGGCTTTCATCTAAAATAATAAAGGCGTCATTAAGTGTTCTGCCTCGCATATAAGCCAGTGGCGCAATTTCGATAACATTACGTTCTATGAGTTTTTCGACTCTTTCAAAGCCAAGCATTTCAAAAAGGGCATCATAAAGTGGTCTTAAATAAGGATCTATTTTTTGTGATAAATCACCCGGTAAGAAACCTAACTTTTCACCCGCTTCGACAGCAGGTCGGGTCAGTAAAATACGACGTACTTCTTGACGCTCTAATGCATCTACTGCGCAGGCAACAGCTAGGTAAGTTTTACCCGTGCCAGCAACACCGACACCAAAACTAATGTCACTGGTAATTATGTTTTGTACATAAGCTTGTTGATTACCATTACGCGGTTTAACTACACCACGTTTGGTTTTAATGGTAACCATATCATCGAATTTCTTACCTAATTGATCATTTAATTGGTTGCCTAATTCAGATGATATGTTTCCGCTAAGTTGTTCTTGCTCAAGACAATCTGCTTCTAAAATAGCTAAATGTACCATTTCAGGGGTTATTATTTTGCCTTCCCCTTTAACTATTTGGCTTTCAAGATAAAGATCTTTTAGAATAGTAACAACAGACTGACAATTTTTTGGTTTACCAACGACAGTAAATTCATGGCCACGGTAATTTATCTCAACACCTAAACGGCGTTCAATAGTCTTTAAGTTATCGTCCATAGGACCACATAAATTGGCTTGTCTATGGTTGTCTACAGGTGTCAAACTTAAAACTTCTTTGGTTAGTTTAGTCGTTGGTATCGTCAAATTTATGTCCGTTTTAGTAAATTAATAGTGCTAGATACCGCTTAAGAGGGATCCAACAGGGCTACTATGGTGTAAAAGTACCAACACCCAACTCATCAAGATTAGTTGCTGTTGTTGTATGGTGATTATTCGCTAAAATATCAGCAGGAGAATGGGCAATTCGTAATCCCATATCTTTCTCTTGTCTTACTAATTCACCACGTAAAGAGTTGGCAACGACATCAGTAATTTTGATATCGACAAATTGTCCAATAACACTATGCGGAGCAACAAAGTTAACCGTACGGTTATTTTCTGTTTTACCACGTAATTCCATAGGATTTTTTCTCGAAGGACCTTCAACAAGCACACGCTGTTCTGTATGAAGCATTTGTCTGGCAATGCGTAATGCTTGATGTGTTATTTGCTCTTGTAGTAGCTTTAAACGATCTTTCTTAGTTTGGTCGCTAATATCATCAGGTAAATCTGCTGCTGGTGTACCTGGACGAGCACTATAGATAAAGCTAAAACTTAAGTCAAAATCTACTGCTTTAATTAGGTTCATCGTATCAGTAAAGTCTTCATCGCTTTCACCAGGGAAACCAATAATGAAATCAGAAGACATAGATAATTCAGGACGTACCTTTTTCAACTTACGCACTTGAGATTTATATTCAATGGCAGTATGGCCACGTTTCATTTGCGTTAGAATGCGGTCACAACCACTTTGAACAGGAAGATGTAAGTGATTTACTAATTCAGGAATATCAGCATAGGCTTCAATAATATCGTCAGTGAACTCAACCGGATGAGACGTGGTATAACGAATACGATCGATACCATCTATGGTAGCAACTAAGCGGACTAAATCAGCAAACCGGCAAATAATATCATCGTGTGTTGCACCACGATAAGCGTTAACATTTTGACCGAGTAAGTTTACTTCACGTACACCTTGGTCTGCTAGTTGCGCTATTTCATATAATACGTCATCAAGAGGACGACTAACTTCTTCGCCACGAGTGTAAGGTACAACACAGAAAGTACAGTATTTACTGCAACCTTCCATGATAGAGACAAAAGCACTAGCGCCGTCAGCTTTAGGCTCAGGCAAGCGATCAAACTTTTCAATTTCAGGGAAACTTACGTCAATAATTGGGCTTTTTGAATGTTGTAGCTGATTCAACATTTCAGGTAAGCGATGAAGTGTTTGTGGACCAAAAATCATATCAACAAAAGGCGCGCGCTTACGAATAGAATCACCTTCTTGTGAGGCAACACAACCACCAACACCAATCAGTAATTCAGGCTTTTTATCTTTTAGATTTTTCCAACGACCTAGTTGATGGAATACTTTTTCTTGCGCCTTCTCTCGAATGGAGCAAGTATTAAGCAAAATAACATCAGCTTGTTCCGCTTCTTCAACTAAGGAGAAACCATGAGTTGAGTCCAACAATTCTGCCATCTTCTGCGAGTCATACTCGTTCATTTGACAGCCCCAAGTTTTGATATATAGCTTTTTACTCATTACTTTACTCTTCACACGCAATTTTGTACTGGAAATGGTTAAGCAAACCCAGTACAGATAAAAGGACGCGTATTTTATACCAAATAACAGCTAAATTCGAATGAATAAGTAAATGTCTTCATTATATTTTTTTATAGAGAAAATAATAAGCTAATTTAAGACCATTAACGGGAAGCTAATAACTAGCAGACTGCTACCGTCATCATTAACAAAAGTATTGACTGAAGCGTGATGTTTAGCAGTAATTTGGCGAATAGTATAGCTAGCTAGGTCGAAGTTAACTTTACTATTTAGTTGGCTAAAAGAATCACTATCGCTATTAATAGTCAGCCATAATTTTTGTTTTACTTCTTGTAATGTTAAATTGAATTTTTTTACTTCACTCTTGAATATAGCCGACATAAAGGCTTCAAAGATGACTTTATATACATTGGCCCTAATTTCATAATTCAAATCGTCGACTTTATCATCTAGAGTAAAGTATAATTTAACTTCATATTTACTATGGATATAGTCAGCTAAAAAAGGAATCGCTACAGCTAATGACTTACCAGAAAGGTTATCAGGTTCTTGTGCATTTATTGTTTCTTTAAGTACCAATAAACTTTTTTCAATTAACTGTTTACTCTGCTCTAATTCATTATTTTCTAGTGACGAGGAGGTCAGTAGTAAATTACGTTGGATAGTATTCATTAGTTTACCGTAATTTCTCATATCATCTTTGAGCAAATTGTGGATGTTTTTAATAGACTTTGTTCTTAAAAATAGTAACCAAGCAGTCAATAACACCAAAAATATGACTAATATTATATAAATCATTCTCAGTTCTGTTGTCCAATACCATGGATAGGCGACATTAATTTCGGTATAAGCTTTTATATCACTCCATTGGCCTAAGCTATTAGTTGCCATTATTTCTACATTATAATGGCCAGAAGCAAGGCCAGTTAACGTTAACTGGTTATTACTCATTTGCTGCCATGAGTTATTATTAATTCGGTATTGATACTTTTTTGCTAAACCAGGACGGTAATCTAAACTGGCTAAATCAAGCGTGATAACATCATTGCCACTCTCTATTTCGATCGTTTTATTGAGTAAGTAAGCCTTACCTGAAATAGTAGTTTTACTAATGATAACGTTTGGGGTAAATCGTTTTTGTTTAGAGAGGTTAAGCGCTAAAATACCACGGTAATGAATGGCATAAAGCGTATCATTTTTAACTAACATACTACTGACAAAAGAATACTGCTGAGTGTTTTCTATCATGCTAACTTGATAATTTTTTGGTGATATACGATACAACCCTGGTTTTCCTGAAGCCCATATATCATCATTAATTAATAACATCTCAGTGAAACTATGACCTTTAGATAGTTGAGCTAATAAGTCACCTTGTTGATTAAAAACTAAAATGCCATCGCCGAGGGTTGAAGCAAATATTTTATTGTCAGCGTATATAAAAGAGATCACCTTACTTTTATTTGGAGTAGTCAAAGTAGTAAGCTTATTAAGCAGGGGGTTATAAAGACTGATGTTATTACTTGATGCTATCCACAATATTCCTGAGTCTAAAGGCAATACATCAATAACCTCTGCGCTAGGTAATTTATCAATAACACTAATGTGCTTAATTACTTTTTCAGTCCTAAGATCATAGATATAAAGACCGAAATCATTAGTACCTATATAGAGTAAATTATTCTTTTGCTCGAGTTTTAATATTAGCTTATCATCAAAAATATCAAGTTTAGTTACTTTGTTGGTATTGTTATCGTAACGCCATATACCATCTAAACTACCGATATATAAACTTTGATTTATCTCTAGAACGTTAAAAATTTTCAAACCTTTTTTGGTGAAATCAGCATTACTCTCTTGATTAAATATAGGCTCTACAAAATTTTGTAAACCAGCCCCATAAGTGGCAACAATAATTTCATTGTTAAATAATGCTATTTCATTAGCATTGATCGGTATATCAAAAAAAAGCTCATGGTTTTTAATATAATTCTCGTTTATTTGCTCAACACCATAACTACTCGTTAGCCATAAAACTCCCGAGGCATCATGAAATGTTCCTCTGAGACGCACTTGCCTACTATCACCATAATAATGAGGTAGCGTCGTCAACGTTGAGCCGTCATATTTACTTATATTTCCTTTTAAACTAATGGTGAAAAAGTCATCGTTACCAAATGCTTTTGTTAAACCATAAATTTTTTCTTTATTGTCAATACTAGTTTTATCACCATTATCAGCTAATTTATAAATTTTATCAGGGGTTATGGCTATTATCGCGTTTGATAGTGCAGTTAATGCAGTAATTGGCTCATTTATAACTTTTATTAGTAGATCGTTTTTTAGCTGGTACAAGCCATCACTATTACTAACATAGAGTTGTTCTTTACTATGAACTAGACTATCAATTTTAATATTATGATGAATTATTTCGGTAGTATTAGAACTTGGATTAAAACGATATAAATTTGGCGGCGCATTAATGTAATAATGTTTTTTGAACATTGTTGCATCATAGTAGCTTTCCTTGGGCGTGTTTACTTGCAGTTTTTGTGCTTTTCCATTACTAGGATCAAATAGCCACAAACCATCGATTTCAGTAGCAATTAATAGCTTGTCATTAATGGGTTCTATATCATGTATCCAAGAAAAAGGTAGCGGCCAGTCTTGATTACTGAGTGAAAAATTAATACTTCTGTCACCATCAATACGAGTTAAACCTTGTTGTCCAGAAAGCCAAACAAAACCCTGTTTTCCTTGAACTATTTTTGTAACATTAGTAAGTCTGTCAACGGATATGGTGTAATTGGCGTAGCTAGAGAAGGAAAATATGATAAGGCTAAGTGACATAAAAACTATACACTTAGCCACAAAAGCTTTAAATAAAATGGGTTTAAACGATACTTTGTAATTTGATATCTTTATCATGATCTCTGTCACCACAAGCGACAAAAACTTGTGGAATGCCATCATCAATTGTTGGTTTTTGTACCAAAAGGTAAGTAGGTTTTCGAGGATCATCTTGATGTTTTTTCTCTGCCCAAGCGTTAGATATTTTATCAGCATATTGCTGGCCGTACTTTACTGCGAAGGCCGTGACTAGCATCTCAACACCAAAATCATCCATAACCATCATAGTGTTGTTATGGTATCCGCTTGTACTATCAAAATCTATATCTACCGTTAAAATTTTATCGTTTGGTAATACTAAGTCAGCGCGTAGCTTGGCAACTACTGCTCTATCACTCTTTGCTTTTAAATTAGTTCGATTAGGTTTTTCAGTAAAATCATAAACTAAATTGATATCCTTACTTAAGCGTCTTGTTTCGGTATTTTTTTCCGTGGTCGATTGCTGTGATAATGCAGACATAGTGCTTCCTTGATGATTAGTTAAATACTTTTTAGTTACTATTAGATATATCAATAAAGATAACGACTTAATTTAGAAGTAACCTTTCCCTAGATAGAAATTCATACTTCCTATGAACCTCAATACCTCAATACCTTGGTACTTTACTATAACTGAAAAATAGCAGTAGACAAGAATTGTCTGAATATATTGATATCAAACAATTTTTTTCAAAACCTATACTAGCATTCACTCAAAATAGCTTGCAGGTTCCATGTATACCAGACGTATTAATTCATTGATTAGCTTAGCTCTACATTAGCGAGCTTAAACAAGTAAAATGAGTTAAACATCGTTATTCTATATTTATTTATTGATGTTGCTATTGGTCGCCCTAAAGTCAACTTTAAAAGGCCTACATGCGGTGTTATTGAAGATAAAACTGATGCACGTTTAGTTAAAACTGTAGCTTTAATTGGGAACAGCTTATCGTTAAAACTTGTGGTGAAGGAATAGAAACGTAACAGTATTATGATTACCTACGTTCATTAGGTTGTGATTATGTTCAAGGATATTTAATTTCCAAGTCGATATTCGCAGTAAAGTTGATTTTTTTTGTGAGCAAGTAGCTAACCAGCCTAATTGGTCAGCTTGATACTAATAAAAAGATAAACGAGTAAACAAATAATGTGATAAAACGATAAATGAGTCGAAATTACCGTTGTGCTTGGGTAAAATAACAGCCTATTCCGATTTTTTGTGAATGCTAAAGTATGAAACATTTTGATTGTGTTATTGTTGGTGCTGGTATGGTTGGTGCAGCAAGTGCACTTACCTTAGCGCAACTTGGCTTACGGGTTGCTTTGGTGGAGAAATTCTTACCCCAAGACTTCTTAATTGAGCAAGCTTTTGATTTACGCGTATCGGCTATCTCTCTAGCTTCACAAAATTTACTCAGCCAAGTTGGTGCTTGGGAACAAATTAAGCAGTGGCGTACTTGTCCTTATAAACGTTTAGGTGTTTGGGAGCACGAAAGTGCTTACACTGAGTTTAATGCCGATGACATTGAACAAAGCCACTTAGGACACATAGTTGAAAATCGTTTAATTCAACTTGCTCTATGGCAACAGATAAATATTACGGATAATATCCGTAGCTTCTGTCCTGAAACTTTAATTTCTCTAGAGCAAGATAACAACAAGGCAATCATAACATTAAGTAATAACACGTTAACGGCAAACCTTGTTATTGGCGCAGATGGTCCGCAATCTAAAGTAAGAGAAATGTCAGCTATTGGCATGACAGGCTGGGATTATCAACAAGCAGCTATGTTGATTAATGTAGAAACGTCAAGCTCTCAACAAGACATTACGTGGCAACAATTTTCGCCAACAGGCCCTGTAGCTTTTTTACCACTGCCAGGGAAAAGTACATTAGGCGGTTATGCTTCTTTAGTTTGGTATCATCAACGTGATGAAATAACTCGCTTAGCCTCTTTATCTAACAGCCAATTACAACAAGAAATATTGAAATCATTTCCAAAAAAATTAGGTGATATTAAAGTACTTGGTAAAGGTAATTTTCCGTTAACACGTAGACATGCTAACACTTATCAGAATAAGCATGCCTTATTGTTAGGAGATGCAGCTCATACCATTAACCCAATGGCAGGGCAGGGAGTCAATTTAGGCTTTAAAGATGTGCTTGCCTTGCAGCATGTTATTGCGGCTGCAATTGGCCATGGTGAAGTGTGGCATGATGAAAGTGTACTAGCACGCTATGAACAAATGAGGCGTAAAGAGAACTTACTTATGATGTCTACCATGGATGCGTTATATACTAGTTTTAGTCACCCATCGCCACTTATCAAAGTTGCACGTAACATAGCGTTATTAGCGGTCAATAAAGTCCCTTTCCTAAACAGTACGATAAAAAATAAAGCACTGGCTTATGCATGCGGTTTATAGATAAATCTTCCCATCAATCAATAAAGGTTTTTCTCTTTTGGGAGAGTTGAACTCATGTTTTTTATTTTTAAATCAATTGATTGCGTTGTATGTAGCCATTAATATAAAAAATAGTGACCGATTAAAAAACATACGGAAAAAATAAAAAACCATATAGTCTTCCTTTTAAAACATCTGAATTGCCATCTTTAAAAGTTACAATGTGAAGAATAGGACTAACAGTAGGTGGATATTTGTTAGTAAAACTACTATTTACACATTTAATTAAAGCTAATGCAGTTTGTTCACTGTCTAGTACTTTACGATTTGAAAATTCATTTATTTGAATGCGAGTTGATAATGTCTCATTGTCATTGTCTGAAGTATAAATTTTCTTTAATATTATTATATTAGTAGATAAATAAAATTTTAAGCCTTATTTTTCGAGTAACTTTAAATAACTTATCAATTTTCACTTATGACAACCTTATTTTTTTATAATATAGTTTTCTTTCTGATAACCTTTTAGATTTATAATTTCCCCAAAACCAAAAGACTCATTGGTTGATAATAAAATTAGGTCCATATAGTATTTAACATAAGCTTTAGCTTCATTGCTGGATGTTATGTATTTAGTTCTATTGAAGATTATAAACCAACCAAAATAGAGTAGTGGCGTGGTCTAATTGATTCGACTACCCCAGATAAGACATAATTTCTATTTTCAACAGCAAAGTTATTGGTATAGCAATTAGCGTGCTTATTGATAAAATTTAAATTCTTAAGGTTTATGCTACATGCGGTAAACGAATTTTATTAATTTTTGAATGCCACCAACTTGAACAACTTAGTTTATTATGTGTTGGAATAAAGAGTTCATTGATGTCAAAAGTATTGATTTTTATGGTGTATTTAGGGATAAAAATATAAAAGACATTACAAGCCGTTTCATTTACGTACACTCAACAACGATTAATCGGCATTTATGAGCAGCTTTAGTACAGAATTTTTTAACCTCGGAAGTTGAGCTTGATAGGTTAAAGTCATTTAGTATTAACCTCTATATATACGAATATATTAATTTATGAGTATATCTGAAAGGTAAGAGTAGCGGTTGAATATTCTTTGTCGGTAAAAATGATGTATTTTTGTACTAGTGTCATCTAGCTTTGATGACAAAAAAGTATTAAAAATATATAATTTTCTAGTCTCATCAGGACTAACCTAGCTTTTAAAGGATATTTTCTTATCGCTTTTACTACTAAGCTCTAGGAGCTTTTTGTATAGCTTTTAAGAACATTAACATTGTTAGTGTTCTTAAAAGCTTAATTTACTAAATCACGACTGAAATAGTGGTTGTTAAACTACAAATCAACTGACGTGATCTAATTGATTCAACTACCCCATATAAGACATAATTGACTTAACTGGAGATACACATTAAAAATCGTAAGACTTATTCAAAAGAATTCAAACTAGATGTAATTGGCCTTGTTAGGGATCAAAACTATTGTGTCGCTAAAGCGGCTAGAAATTTAGAGGTCAGTGCTCAAGTACTTGGTCGATAGATCAAAGAAGCTGAAAATGATGATGGTCACGCTCTTAGAGGAAACGGAAAGCTTACGCCCGAGCAAGACGAAATCCGTAAACTTAAAGCCCAAGTCAATCGCCTAGAAATGGAGCGTGAGATATTAAAAAAATCGACGGTCTTCTTTGCAAAATAAACGAAGTGAAATATTCGTTTATTACCCAACATAAGAATATCTGGCCGGTGATACTGATGTGTCGCGTACTGGGTAAAAAAGTAATAACTATTATAGTCATCAAAAAAAAAGGCCCTGAAGCCTTTAGATACAACGCATCAAGAGATGTTGGACTGGGTGAAAGATATTGCCAAATTTAGCGATAATACT
>CAJWZC010000042.1 GCA_913049915.1 uncultured Colwellia sp. | reverse complement strand
TAAGTATTATCGCTAAACTTGGCAATATCTTTCACCCAGTCCAACATCTCTTGATACGTTGTATCTAGGGGCTTTTCAGCCTTTCTCTTTTGATAACTATAATAGTTGTTACTTTTTACAGCCAATACGTGGCACATCAGTATCATCGGCCAAATCTTCTTATGTAGGGCAATAAACGAATACTTTACTTCGTTTCTTTTGCAAAGAAGACCGTCGCTTTTTTTAATATCTCACGCTCGATTTTTAGGTGCTTGACTTGGGCTTTAAGTTTACGAATTTCGTCTTGCTCGGGCGTAAGCTTTCCGTTTCCTCTAAAAGCGTGACCATCATCATTTTCAGCTTCTTTGATCCATCAATTAAGTACTTGAGCACTGACCTCTACATTTCTAGCCGCTTTAGCGACACAATAGTTTTGATCCCTAACAAGGGCAATTGTATCTAGTTTGATTTCTTTTAAATAAGTCTTACGATTTTTCATGTGTATCTCCAGTTAAGTCAATTATGTCTTATCTGGGGTAGTCGAATCAATTAGATCACGTCAATAAGTTTATAGTTTTACTATTGCCCGTTAGGGTTATAAAATACTATCATCTATATCTGTTTGAAGTTTTTCTAATTCGGTTAATATGTTAATAAATTTATCTCCAAAAGTTGTTACCTTATATTCTACCCGAGGTGGAATTTCATTAAACATTTCTCGTTCAAGAATACCAAACTCAATATTACGTTTTAGACAAGTATTTAGCACCTTAGTAGTTAAACCTTCGACACTTTTTACCATTTCTCCGGGTCGATTTATGTCATTATTAAGTAAGTTATAAACGGTCAGTGACCATTTGCAGCCGACAATCGTTTCAACCATACGGGCTGATTTTTCAGGAGCCGATTTTCTTGAAAATTTAATACCCTTATTATTCATAAAGATGTACCTTAAAGTGCTTACCAAACCATTTTGTACTTACTTGGTATAGTATTTGATAAACGATATTATAATGCTAAATATAGTTACAGTTATGATGTCTTCTTATGAAGATTTCAAGCGTTAAAGGAAAATCAATGCTCAATATGAATTTCAGTGAACAAGTCTTCATTAATACCTATGAACAACCATGGCTAGCCAGTCCAAAATCCGGTGTATGGCGAAAACCTTTAGCCAGAGAAGACGTAGAAAGGGGTCATGCCACCAGCATAGTAAAGTTTGATGCCGGTGCTAGTTTTAATGAACATGATCATCCACTAGGTGAAGAGATCCTAGTATTATCAGGCACTTTTTCTGATCATACTGGTGATTATCATGCAGGTAGCTATTTTAGAAATCCTGAAGGTTATCGTCATGCACCTTTTAGTAAAGAAGGTTGTATATTATTAGTCAAACTTCATCAATTTCAACTAGGTGATAATGAACATGTTGTCATCGATACCATTACTAAAAGCTGGTCACCAGGCATAGGAAATTTAATGGTGATGCCATTGCACAGCTACCAAGGTGAATCAACAGCTCTGGTTAAGTGGCCTAAAGGCGAGCGATTTCAGCCGCACAAACACTTTGGCGGAGAAGAAATATTTGTAATTAGTGGAGAGTTCATTGATGAGCATGGTCGCTATCCTAAAGGCTCTTGGATTCGTAGCCCTCACTTGAGTGAACACTTTCCTTACGTAGAGCAGGAAACAGTTATATTGGTTAAGGTGGGTCACCTGTAAATAGAACACGCGTAATATTTATTTACTTAATGGTGTATAGTTTCCCTAATAACTTGAAAAACTCACTGTATTATATATCTTTAGTATAGTGGACCTATAACTCTACTAAAGAGGTGACTTTTGAGTTACTAATAAAATCTGAGCGATGTACTTTCAAACATCAATTGAAATTAACTAATAATATAGCAAGTGATCAATGATATATAGAGCCTCTAAAGCGAGTTTACCTCTTAACTACCATCAGTACTTTTTGGCGCTGTTGTTTGGATCTATAGGCGCAATAGTTAACTTATATCCAATAGATTTAGCTTATAACATTTCACTTATTGTAGGGAATACAGCCTACATAATAGCCGCTTCATTTTTGCGTCCTGGTCTAACATTGCTTTGCGCTCTTATTAGCGTTATCCCACTTTATTTTTATTGGGGACACCCGTTTGGTTTTATTACCCTTGGTCTTGAGGCTTGGTTTATCTCGATGTTACGCGCAAGAGGTTGGTATGTGCTTACTGCCGATTTACTTTACTGGTTTATTATTGGTATGCCACTTACTGCTATATTTCTCTGGTGCAACTTAGAAATAGCGCAAAGTGTGATGATATTTACTCTCTTCAAGCAAATCATCAATGCCATGCTCTACACGTCCTTAGCTTGCATTTTATTATTTACTTTTAATGATTACTTCCAATCGATAAAGTCTAGTCATAAGCCATTGGTAAAAAGCTTACCCAAATGGCTCCTGTATTCATTTTGGAGTATTTCCGCTTTTTTTGTTATCTGTGTATCTCTATTACTTAGTACCAATTTTACTCAGGTTCAGAAGGCTTTGTTGGTACAAGAATTAAAAATTAATAATAGTTATATTACCCATATTGGTAATAGTTATTTAAACGAACATCAACAAGCTCTACAAAACTTATCCTATCAACTTTCTGGCATTACAAATCCTATAGCAAAGCAAACAACACTATCAAAGTTCCATCATTTATACCCTGGATTTTTGACCATGTTTATCGCAACAAAGCAAGGAGAGCTTGAGATAGCATCTCCTATTTCTCTTATGGAACGATTAAGTATTAAGCAACGCTCAGTCATCGACCGACCTTACTTTATTCATGCCATGCAAGATCAAAAATTATTCGTTTCTGCTGTTTTTCTAGGTAGGGCTTTTGGCAATGATCCTATTGTTGCTATCAGTGCTCCTATTTATGCCAATAATAAACTTAATAAACCATCTGGTATCGTTGAAGGATCGTTGAATTTAGGCAGTTTTGGCCTATATGACAAAATAAAGCTCGATGAAAAGCAAATAAGAACGATTGTAACAGATCAAAACAACCGAATTATCTATGCTTCGGATAGTTTAGGGCTAGAAACGTTAACCACATTAAAATACGATGATCGCGCCACTCGCGAGACCCCTAACTTGATAAGCTTAACGATAGGGGGAAATAAAAATAAAATGTTTATTCTTGAGCAAAAAAAATTAGTTAATAGCTGGAAAATCCATTCACTGGTAGAACATAGTTTTGCTTTAAAAATAATAGAAGATATGTACTTAGTAATGTTTATCATACTTTTTGTAACCTTACTAACCGCTACTTTTTTTGCAAAGAGATTTGCGATTCATTTAAGTCGTCCGTTATCATTTGTCATGAAAGAGTTATCAAAAGCAAAAAAAACAGGTGACTTCAGAGATATTCCTTTTGAAGCCCCTTCTGAAATTCAAGAGCTTTATCAAGAGTTAAAAATAAATAGGCTTGCACTACTAAATCACCAAGAAGCATTACAAAATGAAGTATTACAAAGAACCTACGAGCTTAAGCAAGCGAATAAAAAACTAACAGAGCAAGCTAATACCGATATATTAACAGGGCTGTATAACCGTCGATATTTTGCAAAGAATTTTGTGATAATGCAGTCTTTTTTATCTCGAAATAACTCGAATTTCATGTATGCAATAATTGATTTTGATTTATTCAAAAAGATCAATGATACACACGGTCATTTGTTTGGCGATTATTGCCTGATTGAAGTAGCTAAAATTTTGAAGGCGTTTTTTAATCGCGAGTCTGATATTGTTGCCCGTTTTGGTGGTGAGGAATTTGTTGTTGCTTCTCAATATAATGATCTTGAATTACTAAAAGTAAGGATGAATAAACTACTTAAAAAAATTGAGACACATACTTTTCAAAATGATTCGATAGGACCTATCAAATTGACTATTTCAATAGGAGTAGCGGTAGGAGACGCCAACTATTCTACCCAACAAGAAGATTGGCTTGCTGTTGCTGATAAATGTCTATATTACGCTAAAGATAATGGTCGTAATCAAACCGCAATAGAAGTGGTTGATATTGCAACTAAACACTAAGATTACTTAATCCAAGTACGTCTAGCTAACTCTAACTAGCCCCCTCCTTCGTCCAACAAATCATATTCGCGTATTTAAGCCCCAATGTATTACTGAAATATTTGATAATATCACTTTTTCTATTACCTTTGCCCTGATATAAATCAGTGAATAATTATAAATATTAGCTGACAATAAACGTTGTAGTTGAACGATCCCTTTAAGTAGCGAAAATGAAAAAATTCGATGTCAGTATTATTGTTATTATCGTTTTATTAGTGTTGTTATTTTTTATGTTGCCTATTCAATCACAAGACAAAGCAGTAAAGCTTTTGCAAGTATTACCGGTAAGGTGTCACCTTTGGTAGTATTTATTGAAGTCGAAGCGACAAAAAATTATTGACCATACCACTAATTTCTAATGCCCTTCGATGAGCAATGACCGTTTGGATCTAATTTATTTAAAGACTTTTTCGACGAATAGTTTGATAACAACTAAAAACCTCAAATAATCAGTAGCTATAGCCCTTACTTCCTAAACTTCATTAACCATTCTTTCGGTGATAAGCCAGTTTTCTTCCTAAACACCCTCGCTAATGCTGAGCCATGCTCATAACCTACGGCATTAGCCACCAAGCTAACGGGTTTATCTTTTTTTAATAAACCTTGTGCAATGGTAATACGTAAATCGGTTAAGTAATCGCTAGGCGCTTGGCCAATAGTATCTTTAAATAATGCGGCAAACTTTGCCCTTGACATTAAGGCGGTTTCAGCCATCACTTCAATCGTCCACGGCTCTTGTGGTCGCTGCTGCAGTGCGGACATTATTTTTGATAATTGCGGGTGCGCCATCCCCGCTAACATACCTTGAATAACGATACCCTCTTTAATGACATGTCGTAATATTTGTATCAAGAAAATATCACCAAGATTATTCACGATCATTTGTTGACCTGCTTGCTCGTTAAAGGCTTCTTCAAACAACCAGTATGCCGTTTTTCCTACAGGATCATGCTGGCCAATATTCAAACAAATAAATTTTGGTAATGCATTTACTAAAGCAGAGCCACTACCCGAATGAAAATCAACATCGACACAAACTAATTCAACTTCATCTGACTCACTGGCAATAACTTGATGTTTAGTTGGGCCTGGCATAAAAATTACTGAGGGCTTGTCTAGGCTGACTTTGTGACCTTCTTCACAAACAATCGTTAGCATTCCTGATTTTAATAAATGCAAATGACCTTTATTGCTGTCAGCGCCACCTAGGCTTTGAATACCACATAAGTTGCCGCTGAAAAAGACATCGGCATTAAATGAAAGGTTTTCTAAAATCTGACTTAATTGATCCATAAATAACTCTGTTAGACGATTAGTTTCAAGTTAAAGACTCATAGCGGCATACGCCTTTTTCACAGTTGCTAAAGTAACCCCATGACAAAGAGCTTTGAATATTATCTGTCTCAGTCTACACAACAATTTACGTACAACAAAATGTTGCATACTTTTTACCAAAAAACATCAAAGGATATTTTAATGAACATAACAACACTAATTAAATCTGTCGCCATCGCTACAACTTTAGCTATTAGCTAGTGTAAGTTTTGCTACTGATATTAGTGTAAGTACCGATACAAATGATCTAGCCATTCATGGTTATGATGCTGTTTCGTATTTTACCAACAGTAAAGCAACAAAAGGTAATCAAAAATATACCGCAACTTATAAAAGCGCTATTTATCAGTTTAGCAGTAAAGAAAACCGTAATAGCTTCAAGCAAAGCCCAGAAAAATTTGTACCACAATTTGGTGGATATTGCGCTATGGGTGTCGCGTTAAATAAAAAATTAGAAACTGACCCTACTGCATAGAAAGTTGTCGATGGTAAACTTTATTTAAACCTAGATAAAGTAGTACAGAAGAAATGGTCTACTGACATCTCTGGTTACATCACTACCGCTGGTATGGTCTTGTCTTCCGGGTGTTTCTGTTGCGCAGTTAAATGCTGAATAATTTAACAACCAAGTTAATTTAAGTTAAAACTGCGCTGATGAATAAGGATATCAACCTACGAGATCTTAACTGGTGCGAACATGAAAAAAAATAGATACTTTTTTATTTCAGTATCTCATGGTGTACGCCGTGTAAAACCATGACAGCACTTATCGATGCTATATCGGATCATTATTTAGAGCATCTAAAAATAATCAACATTGATGTTGATGAATAAATATAATTAGTAAAGCAACTTACAGTGACTGGCGTACCAATACTGGAGTTATTAAACCAATCGGGAGCTAAATATCGACTAATAGATGGCGTAAATGCTAGACTAATTGGCCACTGGTTAGATGAATAACTCAATCAACCAAGTTTTTAAAGACAACAATATTAAGGTTTTATTATGAACAATAAACAATTACTTGCTAGTACAGCGCTTGCTGTAGCCCTTTCTACCGTCGTTACTGCGCCAGCTCAAGCCGCAAGTAAAGAGAAATGTTATGGCGTAGCTTTAGCGGGCCAAAATGATTGCGGTAACTTAGCAGGGACGCATTCATGTGCAGGACAATCAACATTAGATAATGATGCTGGTGAATGGAAACTTGTTGCTAAAGGTACTTGCGAAGATATTGGTGGCTTATTAAAAGCGGCTGCCAAGAAAAGATTTGAAAATAAAAAATCAAACTAATAATACTTTTTATTAGCAGTTATAGAAATCAATATTACTGGAGTTGAACTAATGTCGTTACAAGGTCTAGTTAAAAATTCGAATTCAGAGCTACTTATTGGCGTCGGATTAAGACATCAACACTTTGCAGAGGCGCTAACAACTCCATCAAATATTGATTTTATCGAAGTACATTCAGAGAACTTTTTTGCACAGGGCGGTGCTACACAAAGTGTATTAGCTCAAGCCAGTGAAAAATATGCTATTAGTTTACATTCGACGGCTATGGGCTTAGGCTCTGCACAAGGGGTGCCAAGCCATTATTTACAAAAGCTTAAAGAGTTAGCGAGTACTTGTAAGCCTATATTAATGTCAGATCATGCTTGTTTTAGTTGGAGTCAATTAAAGGGTCAACAAGTACATGCGGGTGATTTACTGCCTTTAGCCTACAACGTGCAAACGCTTAAAGTATTAGCTCATAATATTGACCATATTCAGCAGTATTTAGGTCGCTCATTATTAGTAGAAAACTTATCAGCTTACATTCAATTTCCTCAAGTATATATGTCTGAGACTGAATTTTTAGTAACGCTGTCAGAGTTAACTGGCTGTAAATTATTAGTTGATTTAAACAATATTATAGTTACTGCCAACAATATTAATGCTGAAAATCCCTTAGCCTACACTCAACAATGGTTAACCGATATTCCAACGACTATGGTCGGCGAAATTCATCTGGCTGGTTTTACTCCCGTTAATGAAGGTGCATTGGTTATTGATGATCATAGCCAAGCTGTTTCAAGCCAAGGATGGCATCTTTACCGCAATGCATTAGAGCGTTTTGGTAAAGTCCCCACCTTAGTTGAATGGGATAATAATCTACCTAGCTGGCAAACATTAATCGCAGAAGCAGACAAAGCCAGAGTTATTGCCGAGCAAGTTTTTGGCGCTAATGACTCATCAAAAACACTTGAAAAGAACGAGGCAGGTAAAGCTGAACCCAAGAGAAACCTTAGAAGTGAGTTTGTACATGGATAACCATCAGTTATTGCGAGCGGCCTTTGAGCAAGTAGAACAGCAACAGCAAACACTTATCGCTGCCATATTCCCTCCTGTGGGTAATCAAGACATTAACGATTTCGATCCGCGAGGACTAGCAATATATCGTAATAACTTATTAGCGACGGCCCAACAAACACTCAAGATAAATTTCCCTACTGTTTTAACGTTAATCGGTGATGATTTATTTAATTATGTTTGTGATAAATTATTAATATCGTCACCACCTAAGCACGGCGATTGGGCTTTATGGGGTGAGGATTTCGCGATATTACTCTCTGGTGTAACACAGCTATCTAACTACCCGTTTGTTGCTGATATTGCGCAAGTAGATTGGATTAGACAACAAAGTATGCGCGAGAAAGACTCGGTAATTGATCAAAAAAGCCTACAACTATTGGCTACACACAGTATAGATGAACTTTATATAGAACTATCACCCAGTCAATTTTGTATCGATTCTCGTTATCCAGTAATCGAATTATGGCTGTCAAATCAACCAAGTGTCGAATCAGATTATACGGAAAATATTAGACAACAAAACCTTAAGAAGCACTATCTTAATAGCGCTGTAGAAAAGTTAGCACAAAATAATTTTTCACAGCAAGTACTGATATATCGGCCTCACTTTAACGCTGAAATACGCGAATTACTAATGGCTGAATACTCTTGGCTATCGCTAATAAAGCAAGGAATAACTATAGGCAAGGCGTTGGATATGATCACCGAAGATAACACACTTGAACATGACTTTGACTTTGCTCAATGGATTGGTAAAGCCCTTGAACAAAACCTTATTAGCCGCTTGAAGGTTGAACCTCCTGAATAAAGTACTAGCCGAAAGAAAAAAGTACTAACCATAATAATTTAAGCAGCAAACAATACAAAAAATTTACCAGCCAAGGAAAACTATCATGACCAAATTTACCCAACGAATTATTCAAGCTTACCGCCAAACTAGCCAACTACTTAATTATTTACAGCCCTTTGCATTACTTAGCGCAAGACTTTACGTAGCATGGGTATTTTTTGCTGCAGGACTCACCAAACTAAGAGATTGGGATTCTACCTTATTTTTATTTGAAGAAGAATACAGCGTACCGTTTATACCCTTCGAACTGGCTGCTTATCTAGGTACTGCTGGGGAATTAATATTACCTGTCCTATTAGTACTAGGCATAACGAGTCGCTTTAGTGCATTGGGCTTAAGCGTTGTTAATATTGTTGCGGTAATTAGTTTATCTGAAATTGCTCCTGTAGCACTTTATTCGCACGTTATATGGGGCTTACTATTATTACAAATAGTGCTGTTTAGCGCAGGTAAATTGTCATTAGATAACGTATTGAAAACAACATTATTGAAAGATAAAATAAGTTAGCAAACAATTTAGTTTGAGTACTGATAATAACGCAAGATTGCCCGTGTGAGATAAAAGAGCTAAGGCCCTAACGCTCTTTTTTCTCAAACAGCGCAAGTTTACTTACGTGTCTACACTTGTATTTAAAAACTTTTCTACGTATAAATTAAAATAATTTCACTCAACAAAACAGCCTTTATTTTTATCTAAATACCTTACATAAGCAGAGAATTCACCTGAGCGGATCCTAGGTGATACTTTATCTATACGCTTATAAAAAATATATGGTGTTTATTGTACTATAGGTCTGCATATACGCATGACTTAGAAATCAATAAATTTCGATTGAAATCATATTCGTTGATTTTTAGTGACTGCTGAACAAGATAATATCTCTACTGCAACGAAAGCGCTAGGTTTGACACAACCAACGTTAAGTCGGCAAGTGAGCGTATTTGAGAGCGATCCTCTATATGACGCTATTTGAACGATTGGGGGGAACGCCTAATATTAATTAGTAATGGTTTAGAGTTATTAGAACGTGCTCCCGGTATGTTTGATGTGATCTTGGATTTCTCATTAGTAGTATCTGGCCAGTCTCAAAAATAGAAGGCTCTATTATTTTTTCTGCGGATGAATTAACCGCTGCTTATATGTTACCTAAAATAATTACAAAATTATGGCGAGAAGAACCCGGTTTTGATATCAAAGTTTTGGTGACTCATGAAGCTAGCAATCTTAAACACCGCGAAGCTGACATCGCTATTCGACGTTTTTACCTAACGCAAAATGATTTAATAACTAAAAATAGGTGAAGAAGTTATTTAGCTTTACGGTATGTAGAAACACCTTGGTAAGATACTGATAAAAAACTTTTCTATGCTAAAAGATATAGGAATTATTGGTTTTAACCGCAGTGCCTCATTAACCGATGTACTCAATAAACAAGGTTAACAGCTATCAAAAAATTTTCACTGATTACATCATTCTTATCAAGCCTTAGGGTTCATCGAGTATTTAATTTTATAGCGACTGAACTCAGTCATAATTTTTATTAAAATAAAATCTTTACTACTACCATTAAATATCGGCTACTGAAGAACAGTTTAACGATGAAAATTTTAGTCAAAAAGCTTGTCCATAGCTAATAAAGCGAGCCTAATATTAGATTCGCTTTTTTAGATTAGTTTATGTCAATTATTGTCATAAGAATTGTTTTAACTTTAAATAAATAATAAGCTGTTAAATTATTAAATTGTACTTTAACCATGGAAAAAAACTTAATGAGATTAGAATCAATAGCGTTACATGAAGGCTATAAATCCGAAGATACTACTAAAGCGGCAGCTGTTCCTATTTATCAAACAACCTCATATACATTTGATGATACTCAACACGGTGCAGATTTATTTGATCTAAAAGTACAAGGAAATATTTATACACGCATTATGAATCCAACGACCGATGTGCTGGAAAAACGTGTCGCTGCAATGGAAGGCGGTATTGCGGCGGTTTGTGTTGCTTCTGGTATGGCTGCAATTACTTACGCACTTCAGTGTATTTGTGAAACGGGAGATAATATTGTCAGCACTAGTGAGCTTTATGGCGGTACCTATAATCTATTTGCACATGCCTTACCTAAACAAGGTATTGAGGCGCGTATGATAAAGCATGATGATTTTGAGGGATTTGAAAAATCTATTGATGAAAACACTAAAGCGGTATTTTGTGAGTCTATTGGCAATCCTGCCGGTAATGTGGTAGACATCACTCGCTTAGCAGAGATTGCCCATAAACATGGTGTTCCTTTGATTGTCGATAATACCGTTGCTACACCTTATTTATGCCGTCCTTTTGAACTAGGAGCCGATATTGTAGTGCATTCACTCACTAAATACATTGGAGGTCACGGCACTTCTATTGGTGGTATTATCGTCGATTCTGGTAAATTTGATTGGGTTGCCAACAAAAAACGTTTTCCTGTACTTAATGAGCCCGATCCTGCTTACCATGGTGTTATATACACAGAGGCTTTAGGTGCGGCTGCTTACATAGGTCGCTGCCGTGTGGGACCACTAAGAAATACCGGCGCAGCAATATCGCCAATGAATTCTTTTCAAATTTTACAGGGGCTTGAAACTCTTGGCTTACGTATGGATCGCCATTGCGAAAATGCGGAAAAACTTGCGGAATATCTTCAGCAACACAGTAAAGTAGAGTGGGTTAATTATGCCACATTAGCCGACAGCCCTTATCAGGCTAACTGTGAAAAAATCACTTCAGGTAAGGCTTCTGGGATATTAAGCTTTGGTATTGTAGGTGGTATAGAGTCAGCCACTAAGTTTATTGATGCGCTTGAGATGATTTTGCGATTAGTAAATATAGGTGATGCAAAATCTCTCGCCTGTCATCCTGCTTCTACTACTCATCGACAGTTGAACGAGAAAGAGCTCGCTGCAGCAGGTGTGAGCGTTGATTTGATAAGAATATCTGTTGGTATTGAACATATCGACGATATTATTACTGATGTTAGCCAAGCATTAGACAAAGCATAAAAAAACTCAAAACGACGCGTAAACCTGCGTCGTTTTGACTTTAACGGCTATCGCCGAAGAGTACTGAGTGGTGAATCCCCGTTACCAAAAAGCCTAGTAACTAACTAGCTAGTATTTTAAGTGGTAATGACAACGCACCGTTGTCTGTTTGACCTACAAACCAGATTATCGCACTTAAACCACCAACAGTTAGCACATACCACAGGGCAGATACGATTTGTGCATATCGATTGAGCGGTAATAAATCACTTAAATGTCGGCGTTTATATTCAAATAATATTTCGATGCTACCGATAGCCAGTAAAAACCCTAACAGCGCCAAACCAAAGTGATAACTAATATAAACACCTAACACAGCGCCTAATACACAAGCGAGTAAACCCACTTTAGAGTTGATTGAAAAGGCGATACTTTTAAGTACATGTCCACCGTCTAAAGGTAATACTGGTAACATATTAAATAAATTGAGCAGCGCATTAAATACCGCGAGTCCGGCTAGTATTTCTATATCTGTAAGCCAATAACCCACTAAGCAGGCGAGAGAGAGTATCAAGCCAAAGAAAGGTCCCATGATGGAAATAACAATATCTTGCCAGCGGGTATTAATTTTATCATCGCTAAGCGCTAAACCACCAACAAAGGGGATGAGATATATCCCCTTAGTTTTTAAGCCAAAATATTTCATCGCTTTAATATGGCCATACTCATGAAAAACTAAACAAAGGATAAGTGCGATGGCAAATTCAATAGAAAATAACCAGCTATAAGCAGCTAAACTACCGGCAGCAAATAATACTTTAATGACCTTAGCACTTTTCAATAACTTTAAACCAAGACCTGCCATACCAACGAAGCTAAACTTCATTGGGTGCTTTTCACCTGGGATGACTTGACGTTGCTCTATGTCTTTTTCATTGAGGCTATTTTCGTGCAACAGTTCGTTATTGATTAACAGCTTAAATTGCAGCTCGAAAGGCTGCCATTGCAATAAACCATTCAGTTCGACCTGCAACTCGCCCTGCTCACTTTGCCCTTCCTGCTCAGTTTTTAAGATAAATTGATGTAAAAATTTTTTGTACGGTAAGTCGTCACTGTCAGCATTAGCATTAATTTGCGAGACACATTTGTCATCCCAAAAGAGTTGCTGCCACCCAGCCATTGAACCTTCTAATCGTAGCATTTTGCCTAGACATTCTATTTCTAATAATTGCACTTAATTAACTTAACCTAATTCAACAAAAATAAACCTTGCCCGATTATCACTATATTTACTAATACGGCAAGGTTTATCGAAGATATTTATTAATTAACCCAGGGTGTCTGGCCCTAAACGCACAACTAACTTACCAAAGTTTTCTCCTTTCAATAAGCCAATAAAAGCGTGAACCGTATTTTCTAGCCCTTCCACTCTATGCTCTTTATATTTTATCTCGCCAGCTATTAACCATTTCACCATTTGCTCGCTAAATTCGCTATAACGATGGCCATAATCGTCAAAAACAATGAAGCCCTGCATTTTAATACGCTTAGTTAATAACATAGCCATTAATAATGAGAGCCTGTCTGGACCGCTAGGTAATTCGGTAGCATTATACTGGGAAATTAATCCACACAAGGGTACACGAGCACAGCTATTTAATAATGGCATCACAACATCAAACACTTTACCGCCCACATTTTCAAAATAAACATCTATGCCTGATGGACAAACCACCGCTAATTGCTTAGCTAAATCTTCACTTTTATGATCAAGGCAATGATCAAAACCTAAGGTTTCAACCGCATAGTTACACTTAGTATCGCCACCAGCAATGCCTATCACTTTACAGCCTTTTAATTTGGCTATTTGACCAACTAAGCTACCTACCGCACCAGTTGCGGCAGCAACAACTACTGTTTCGCCAGCTTTGGGTTGACCAATATCAAGTAAACCCATATACGCGGTTAATCCAGGCATACCTAATACGCCTAGCGCATGCGATGGGTTAACCATGTTGTCATCAAGCTTAAGTAATTCACTACCATTAATAACGCTGTAATCTTGCCAACCACCAAAAGCGACAACCCAATCGCCTTTGTTATAATCGCTATGGTTTGACTCTTCAACTCGACAAACACTGCCACCAACCATGACTTCATTTAATCCAACAGGGTCAGCATACGATTTAGCATCATTCATTCGTCCGCGCATATAAGGGTCGAGTGAAAGGAAAACGGTGCGAAGTAATACTTCACCAGCTTTAGGTGTTAGTTTTTCGCTAGTCACCAGATTAAAATTTTTAGCTGTAGGCGCGCCAAAAGGACGTGATGCCAAAACTATTTGGCGGTTTATATCGGTAGTTTGAGTCATATTGTTTCCTATCGAGAAATAGATAATGCAGAAAGTTAGTGTCGAGGGATATTAAGAATAGCAAGTGTAAAGGCTATTAAGAAAAATTAGCGTGTGAATCCTTTACAGTAACACACACGCCACTTGTACTTGTTTTATACTTATAGTGCTTGAGTTAAGATCTCACGGCTTATGTCTAAAGTAATATCATTATTTTCGCCCAACGCAGTCATACCGTGTTGCTCTAATCGTTCAATCAGTAAGTCGATATCTTTACTACCAAGATCAACGTGGGATAAACGTGTTGGTACTTGCATTGTTTCGAAGAACTCTTCTGTTAAACGTATCGCTTGGTTAATACGTGCGTTGTCATCACCATCAGTTATCTGCCAAACACGTGTTGCGTATTGTAGTAACTTTTCACGTTTCTGCTCTTTACGAACTTTCATTACCGCAGGTAATACAATAGATAAAGTACGTGCGTGATCAATACCAAAAGCTCCTGTTAATTCATGGCCTATCATGTGCGTTGACCAATCTTGTGGAACGCCTGCACCAATAAGACCATTTAACGCCATCGTTGCCGACCACATAATATTAGCTCGAACTTCTAAGTTTTCTTTAGTGTCAGGTAATAACGCTTTAGGTCCTTCTTCAATTAAGGTCTGTAATAGCCCTTCACTGAAACGGTCTTGCACTTTGCCATTGACACTGTAAGTTAAATACTGCTCGATGGTATGAATAAAGGCATCAACAACACCATTACTTATTTGACGGTCTGATAATGATAAGGTCACTGTTGGATCCAATACAGCAAATAATGGACAAACCAAAGGACTATTAAAAGGGAGTTTATTGCCATCTCGTGTTACCACAGAGTTACCATTACTTTCAGAGCCAGTTGCAGGTAATGTTAATACCGCACCAATAGGTAATGCTTTTGTCACTGGTACATTTTTAGCAAGAATATCCCAAGGGTCGTTACATTCATCATTACTTTTACCTTCGTAAAGCGCAGCTGCGGCAATGAATTTAGCGCCATCAACAACAGAGCCACCACCAACAGCGAGTAAATAATCAATATTCTCGCGTTTAATTATTTCTTGCGCTTTCATCAAAGTGTCATAGGTTGGATTTGGTTCGATACCTGAAAATTCAAACCAAGTATGTTCACTAAGGGCATCAATCACTTGTTTATAAACGCCATTACCTTTAATTGAACCGCCACCATAAACTAATAAGACTCTAGCGTCTAAAGGGATTTCTTTTGAAATTATTTTAATTTGTCCCTCACCAAAATTAATCTTTGTAGGGTTTTGAAAATTAAAATTTAACATATTGAGTCCTATATTTTTCCTAAAAAATAAGCAAACTAGCGTTAGTAAGTACGTTAGATACACTAGTTTACTATTCTGGTTAACTATTATTGTAACTACGCTAAAAGATGAGCCAGTAATTTTTCAGCAGCTAATGCTGAACTTGCTGGGTTTTGACCCGTAATAATAAGGCCGTCTTGTATTGCAAAGGCATGCCAATCTTCAGCTTTTTGGTATTCACCACCACGTTTAATTAGTTCATTTTCAACTAAAAATGGCACTATTTCTGTTAATTGTACGGCTTCTTCTTCACTGTTAGTAAAACCTGTTACTGCTTTACCTTTAACAGCAAAGTCACCAGAAGCTTGTTTTACATTTAATAAAGCGGCACTCGCATGACACACTGTCGCGACAGCTTTGCCAGCATTAAGAAAGCTTTCAATCAAAGCGATTGAGTCAGCATTATCAGTAAGATCCCATAATGGACCATGACCACCTGGATAAAACACGCCATCAAAATCACTTTCATTAACTGAAGATAGTAGTACTGT
Source organism: uncultured Colwellia sp. (assembly GCA_913049915.1). Lineage (GTDB taxonomy): Bacteria > Pseudomonadota > Gammaproteobacteria > Enterobacterales > Alteromonadaceae > Colwellia. Next base: position 14,760 of record CAJWZC010000042.1, on the reverse strand, counting down.
ACTAGCGATTTTAGCTTGTGCGTTAGTATCAGCGTCATAACGGTCAGTAGCGGCAGTTTGAAAATCTGCTAATGTGCTTGTTGGGTCAATAGGTGCTTGTCCACCTTTTGGTGTTGCTAATGTTATTTCAACACCTGCATCAATAAAAGCGTAATAAGGGGCTGCAAACTCTTCAACCCAAAAGCCTGTTTTTTTGCCAGTGTTGCCAAGTTCGTCATGTGAAGTCAGTACCATCAATATTTTTTTAGTCATTATCATTCATCCATTTATTTAACTGTTTAGAAGTAAGTGTAAGTGTGTATTCATTTTCGTTATCATTTTCTATATCACTAGTATATGCCTAAGCCCTTAGATGAACAATGCAGATAAAACTGACAACATTGTATTAATAATTAATACAATGTATTCTCAAGCATATATTTTAGATGACTAGGTAGTGTTATGAATGTTTCATTTGAACGACTCAAGAGTATGGTCGTTTTTGCGCAAGTTATCGAACAAGGCAGTTTGAGTGCGGCAGCAAAACATTTAGGACTCTCTCGGGCAGTAGTAAGTTATCACTTAAAAAAGCTTGAAGCACAACTCGATGTGAAATTACTTAACCGCTCGACACGTTCGATTAGCCTCACAGAAGCTGGTCAAGCCTACTATGAACGTTGTCGTGTTATTGCCGAGCAAGCCAGTGCCGCTAATCAACAAATTGAAAACTTTAAAAATGAACCTATCGGCTTACTTAAAATAACCTGTCCGGTAAATGTTGGCTTACAGACTGTTGTGCCTGCACTGAATGAATTTAAGAAAATTTATCCTAAAATTGAGCTTGATGTCATGCTGACGGATGAAGTGATTAATATCATGAAGGAAGGTATCGACTTGGCTATTCGAGGTGCGCCATTACCGGATTCTGGTTTGCAAGCAAGTAAACTAGCCACGCTAAACACCTGTCTTTGTGGTGCTCCCGATTACTTTCTTCAATATGGACGGCCAACTAAACCTGCAGATTTAGCTGAGCACCAATGGGTTATCTACAAATTGACCTCTGGAGTATTAACCTTAAAGAAAGGTAGCCGATCATTTAGTATTGCTACCCAAGGCAGCATTAGTACTAATAATGCGGCGGCTCGTACCGCATTTGTTGAAGCTGGCCATGGCTTAGCCCGTATTCCTACTTATGATGCTTGGCCAAAAATACAAGCTGGCTCCTTAGAAACCGTACTTGATGACTATACCTTTAACGACATAAATGTTTATGGTGTTTTTCCGCCAGGTACTGCCAATTCGAAAAAACTAAGGCTATTGCTTAATTTTTTGAAAGAGTATTTTACTAGTCAAATAAGTATAAAAATGTCCTAGACCTTAATAGAGTGTTAACGACTTTCTTAAACATTCATTTGATCTTCGCCCAATAAAGTCGGACAATCTTCGGCTTATCTCCAAGCCGATATCCGTACAGAGAATGTCGGTCGTAAGGGAACTAAAAAATCAGTTCGCGACTGCAATATCATCAAATAAAAACTGTAGTAAGTAATTAGAGTAAAATCATGCATTCAAATATAAAAATGAGCAAAGAAGATCTTAGAAAAGACAAACCGAATCGAGATGAATACTTAGTTAAGCCAAAAATACCTTTAATCGTAGTATTAGATAATGTCACTAATAGCTACAATATTGGTGCCTTTATTCGTTTGGCCGATGCTTTTGCTATTGAGAAAGTAATCGTTTGTGGCGCGCTAACCATTTCAGATAAAAAGATGAAAAAATCCTCACGAAATGAAGCTAAATGGGTTTGCGTTGAATACAGTGATAGTACGACATCAAGCTTGCAAACCTTATTGGATGACGGTTATTCGGTTTATAGTGTTGAGCTATGCCATGAGTCGGTTGATTACACTACTGTTACTTATCCTGCTAAGTCCGTCTTAGTATTAGGTAATGAACGAAAAGGCGTCAGCGAAGCGGCGTTAAAATTAAGTCGTCAACAAATACATATTCCAATGTTTGGTATGGGCAACTCGCTGAATGTTTCTACCGCTGGTGCCATTGTATTGGCCAAGTGTACTAACCAAATAAGAAAAAATTTACAGTAATTACTAAAAAAGTTACTTGTGGTAATGATCTGAAGTATTTCCATAATAAATGTTTATATTGCTCAGGCAAACAGAACTGTAAAGGCTTAAGAATTAGGCCACTACATAATCACTTAACAAAAAATATACACTTTTACTTTATAGGTAATTATTTGGTTAACCTATTATGCGTACTTTTTAATACCAAATCTTAATGATAAATATAGTTATTCACTGTCAGTAACTACTCTTTGTCAACCTCAACACTATTTCCTTTAAACAATTAACTATTAGGCCTAAAAGAAATCATTGATGATAAGTTTAGTATTAATTTAGGGGAATCTAGAGTAATAGAACGCTTGGAACCACTCATTCCATCGGTGGCGATAGCCTCGCCTATTAATACTGCTTGTGGTAATAACTTGTTCTATCTTTTAAATAAAATCGTAATCCCTCAATATTATTTATCGCTTGAGCCTTAGTCAGAACCTGTGGTATCGCCATCTATTTTCGTTGACTAGCGTCTAGATCTTTAGTGATAAGTCAAGGGAGAAGTCATTACTTTTTTGTTGATGATTAAAACCTTCAATTACTAAAGTATATTGATTTTTTATAGAAAAGAGTAACTCAATTAAATAGCGTTTTATTTTTGGAAAAAGTTGGCGACATATTACTAGCGTTCAAGAAGGTTCTTGCTACGTTAAAGTGGTTACTTTCTCTACTTTTACTACTTTTACTAGTGTTAGCTTAACTGGTAGCGTTACCAAGCCTGCTACTGGCGTTGGCGCAACAGTTGGCAGCTCTTCAGTAAAGGACATTAGTGTTGCTCGATAAGTTTAGACATATTATACCATAAACGTTCCTGCGGGCATCGCAACATTAGATTTTGCTATGAGCGGTGGTACGGGTGATACTGATATGTATATTAGACGTAGTGCTCACCCGACCTCTTCCCATACAAAAGTGGTAACACTGAGGCTTGTGCATTTACCAACCCAGCTGCTGATAATTGGCATATCGGTCTTTATGGTTACTCTATAGCAAGCGTTGTTAGCTTTGACGTAACGTATAATCCATAAGTAACATCAAGACCTAGTAGCTAAAACTAAAAACACAATACAAGGCAACTTGTATTGTGTTTTCTTTATATTGAAGTGGCTAAAGCAGAATTAAATATTAGCTGGGTTACATTATGCTGAGAACAACGATTTAACTGCAACGAGCTAGAACTTTCTCAACATTCGCTTTAGTCGATTTAGTTAACTTCTGAATCAATGAAAAAGGTACTGCATCAATACTCGCTTCCTGCTGAATATCATTTAACATCGCTAACCAGAGTTTTGCCGTCATTTCAGAGTCATATAACGCTCTATGGAAACCGCCATTTGAAGCAATACCTTTATAGTTAATCAATGTGCCTAGCTTATGGTTTGGTGCGCGTTGATATAGTCGACGAGAGAGTAATAATGAACAAGCGAACTGTCCTTCATAACCTGAAGAGATACGCTTTAACTCACTGTCTAAAAAACGTTTATCAAACGAGGCATTATGAGCGACTAAGTTCTGCCCTTGAATAAAACCTGAAAAACGGTCCATGACTTCACCACATGGGGCTGCTGTACTTAACATTTCATTAGTAATACCCGTGTAATTGGCAATAAAATGACTGACTGGTCGTCCTGGATACATTAACTCTTGAAAACGATCAGTTACCACACCATTTTCAAGTTTTACCGCACCTATTTCAATGGCTCTGTCGCCATGATTAGGTGAAAGCCCTGTTGTTTCAAAATCGAGGATTATTACAGAATTTGCGTTCATAAAATTAGTGATAGCTCAGTATTAGATTAGTTATCTAATTGATGATAAATTCAACAAAATAGGTAATTATAAAATATTTTAAGATACGTTAACCGAATTAGACCATAAAGATACTAACTCAGTGCAGTTACACAGAATGTTAACACTCATTATAACATTCTCTCGCTTGTGGCTAAGATATTTATTGAGAGATGACAGTCTGAAAAATCTTCTGTTTCAAAATATAACGTTTAATTTTATCACAATTTAGAAACTTATATTGAAGTTCAGTTTCTTTGGATACAGGAGATGATGGAGCAATGCGTCCTAAACAACCGGCTTATCAATCAATACCCAATATATGATCAAAACTAGGCGTTTGCTGAATTCTATCAATATAAAGATTATAATTTTTCCTCTATGAAATAACATCATACTCTTGCTTTGTACTTGAAGGCTTAATGTCATCAAAAGTACGCACATAGAATTTTTATCGAAAAACAATTAAATATTTTTATAAACTAGCATACCACCACGCTCAAAATATCTAGCATATAAACCTGCCTGTATAACCATTATCTCCTCAGGCATTAAGCATTATAAATTAAGTGACCTGGACTTAATAGTGATGAGTTGACTGTCTCCGACCGTTTGTAATACTACTAAATTCTTGTTATCTAATTTATAGAGTAGTTAAACGTTATGAGACTTATTATAAAGCGGTAAATGAGACCTATAAATACTAGAACCCTGAATAACTAAAGCCATTACATAAACACTATATACCCAGGCTCTAACGGTAGTAAATTTTTGACTTCATCCTCAGAAAAACTCACTTGACTTAATAAAAGAATACTAAATAATATTTTTTCATAGAAATATTCTTACTACATATAGGTTGAAGATATATCAGTAACCAAAGATTCAGATCCGATTTTTATATTATTAAGCCAAATTAATGAAATTAGTGTTCTATTTTATAAAAAGCTAACGAATTTATAACATCAACACCCGCAACTCATTTTAGAGATTAGGCAAAAAGCCCTAATGGTTGCCATTGAGCTAATAGGCGATGGCGAGACTGAAAAGGCTAATACTGAATTAACACAAAAAATTATCGCTAACTCAACTAAACACGGACTCATTTTATTAGCATGTAATTTTTATAGCAATATGATTCGCTTTCTAGTGCCAATAACGAAATTATTGAAGAAGATTTAGCGAAATTTTTAGAACTTTTTAGAACTTTTTAGAACTTTTTAGCGAATTAGTTAAATAGTTGAATAGTTAAATAGTTAAATAGTTAGCTCAATAGATCTAGCCGTTTAAAGTCAATGCATGAATATTAAAAATATATAAACTGATATGAGTGAAAACTAAATTCATGAAAACATAACGACGATCAACAGCAGCTTGAAGTTGATAATATACCTCAAATAATTAATTTGTCTGTCTGTCTGTCTGTAGAACTCTTAACGTAAAACTATCAAGAATATAGTTTTTTTAGGGGCTATAACTAATGCAATCAATATCACTAGTTAGCACACGTTTGCGGCATTTTAATAAAGTGACTAAGTACGGTTTAGATAAAGTTTTACTTATCGCGTTCAGTAATTATATGTTTGTCGTTATCAATATCCGTAATGCTATTCTGTTTTAGCTAGCTCATTAGTACCGTTAAGGTTTTCATCTGTATTGTCGAGTTTGTTATCGGTAATGTTATATACATGTACATCGTGTTGAGGGAAGGGGATAGTAACACCCTGTTTAGTAAATTCTTCTTTAACTTGGCGGGTAATATCCCAAAAAACATTACGATAATTCTCTGTTATGACCCAAGGTCGACAAACAAAATTTACTGAAGATTGCCCTAATTCGTTAACTTTAATAACAGGCTCTGGTGATTTTAATACCAAGGGATGATTATCTACAATACCTTGCATGATCGCTTCTGCTTTTGCAATGTCATCATGATAACCAATACCAAAAACGAGATCGACACGCCTAGTTTTACTGCCTGTTACATTGGTAATTGTGCTACCCCAGATAGTATTATTGGGCACTATTAAGTGTTGATTATCGAACGTTCTAACCGATGTAGAGAGTAATGTCATAGAATGAACGGTACCTGATACACCATCAGTGGTAATTATATCGCCCACATCAAATGGCCGGTAAATGAGAATTAACATACCGCTGGCAAAGTTACTTAATGTACCTTGTAAGGCAAGGCCTACTACTAAACCTGTAGCACCAATTAATGCTAATAATGGAGTAACATCTATTTCTATTAAGGTTAAGGACATGATAAAACCAATAATGAGAATAACTCGACGCACCGATATTTGAATGAACTGTTTTAATAATATAGAAGCCTTTTTGTTGCGATTAAGAGCTGTATCGATAATTTTACCTATAGTAATTGACAGAATGTAAATAATGAGCAGTGAGATGAAAAACTTTATAATATTTGCTAACCACTTTAAACCACCGTCAGGTGATACAAGCCAACCTTCAACGGTTAACCAAGCAGCATCACCGTCAGTTAAATCTACTGATGTACCAGACAGAGCTTTAATATAAAGGTGGTACTCATTCCCCTTACCACCTTTATCTTCCCAGGCATTTATCACTACTTGAAATCTATCTGACACTTCGTTCTTATTGGAGCGTAACTGAGTTAGATTTTTAATTAAATATTCTCGCCTTTTTTGTAAATTACTTTTAACACTTTCAGCTTTTTTAGAGAGCTCGGTTAATGATTCTGCAGATTTTGTCATTTCATTGACAACTTGGTTAACTTTCTCTTGCTCAAAACTGTTGGCAATTGATTTGATTTCTTCAATATCTTTTTTTAGTTTTTCAACGGATACATCATCGCTATTTTTAGTCTTAAATAGTGTGGCACTGCTTTTGCTAACTTCTACAATCTTTTGGACCTTAGAAATTCTTTTTTTTTCTTGGTTTATCAGTATTTCCGCTTCACTAACTTCTCGCGCCTTAACTCTTAATATAGCAAACCAAGCGACAACCTCAATATTGAGTTCATCCGCGGTCAAAGGGGTTAATAAAAGAGTTAACTCATCTATATCTATAAGCGGGTTAGTAGCAGTAGTGCTATAGGTTGAGCCTACCGCTTGGCAGAACTGAGACGTAAACATCACAACTACGAGCGTAATAGTCATTATTCCCCTAATGAAAAATAAACAGGGACTTTTATTTAATAGAGTTATCATGTTTTTAATCGACTACTTAATGAATTTTTAAAGGGTTACTTAATTAACTGAATACCACAAAGTATAATATAGCAATAAATTCAAGTTTCTACGATAGTATAAAATAAGTAGATATTATAGAGCATATAAGCTAATGAAATATATTGTTTTTTAAGATGGTTTTCAAGTAGTGATATTAGGTTACCTCATATCTATAATTCGCGAATTTAGCATCGATATTATCTAAAAACATACTAAAATTAATAATACGCTACGATAAAAATTAGAAAAAGGCCTACTATGTTTATACTACCTAAAATTAATCCTACAGTATCAGTTACCGCTGCATTTATTGGTCCAGGCATAGTAATAATCGCTAATTTAGCAGGCGCTAATTATAGTTTTAGTTGGCTGTAGGGTCTAGGGGCTAGTTTTTTAGTACTGTTACCATTTTTTATAGGAAATAGCCGTTTTTCTGGACGCTACCATTACAAATATCCTTAATCGTAAAGTCACGTTACTACGGTATTATACGGTTAGTTTCGAATAGATGCACTGAGCCTGAGAATTTATTAAGTGCAGTAGCTAATGAATATTTAGCCGAGCCAAGAAATGTCTATACGGTGCATTCTTATCAACAATAATGACCGTTAGTCTTGAGGTTATTTATCAATAAATTAAAAGCTAATTTCTTACAAAAAACAAGTGATACCCCATGTGGTATGGCAAATAAAATTAGCTTTGACGTTGTTTAAGTTAGTATTACTTTTCGTTTAAAAAAGCTAAACATTCCGCATTATTACCCTGAAAAACAATTCTCTCAGCTTTTAGTCCTAATTGATATTGATACATAGGATCATAATATTCGCTAAGCAAGGGTTTTAACCAATCCAAGTGATACTGCTGTTGACCATTTTGCTGATTAACTAGCGCTGCACTCTGTATTTCTTTTAATTGCCCATAACGTTCGGTACCAAGGCGTTTTCGTACTTTGAATAAGCCGTGTTGTAAATATTCGCTAAATGCGATAAAACCTTGTTCCGCGCCATAAGCCGCTTGGTATTGGGCGGTCATTTTTATAATATATTCTTGAAATATTTGCTCAAGTCGATAATCTAAGCTTTCTTCAATCACCACGAGTGGTGCTAATGTCATAGCGTGTCGTAAACTTTCAGGTAGATGAACGCTACCAATCTGCCTACCTTCATCTTCTAAGACCAATCGTTGTTCTATTGAATAATCACCTCTAATATATTGCTCAGCTAGTTTGTTTTCAAAAGTTATTTGGTTTGATTGTGCCATAACAAAACCACCAAAACTAGAACCTCTGTGCCCTGCCGCGCCTTCTAAATCTATACTATTAGCACAATGGCTTAGAAAAGGTGTTTTTCCACACCCAGTATTACCGGCTAAAATAATTAATGGATGTAACGCTAGTTGCTCAACTTCGTTCAACAAAAACTGACGAAATGCTTTATAGCCCCCAGTAATCAGTGGATAGTTAATCCCAGACTCTTTTAACCAGCGTTGTACCGTTTGTGAACGTAGGCCGCCACGAAAACAATATAAATAACCCTGTGGATTTTCCCGGACAAAGTCTTGCCATTGCGCCAATCGGTTTGCTTTATTATCACCTGAAACAAGCTTATTACCCAAAGTGATAGCGGCTGCTTGCCCCTTATTTTTATAACAAAGACCCACTTGTGCGCGTTCATCATTGTCCATTAATGGCTGATTAATCGCCTGTTCAAAAGCCCCTTTTTCAAACTCTATGGGGGCGCGTACATCCATTAAAGGGGTTTTATTACGAATGATGCTACGAAAATTAGCGCTATCGTCTCGCTCTATGATTGGGGCTCCTCCAGAAGTATTATTTTCTGAGATATCTATGGCCATTACAATAAACTCACTGTTGGCGAGCTTGCTACTGTCGCCACAAGCTCACCAATAGGTTCTAGGCTCAGACCATTTTCCTGACATAATGCTTCAAAATCTTTTTTACCTGCTGGCTTTACTGCAACAAGTAAACCACCACTAGTTTGAGGATCACACAGAAGTATTTTTTGTTTCGGGCTTAACGGGCCGACGTGTTCGCCATAGCTAGCAAAGTTTCGTTCACAACCACCAGGTACACAACCTTGGTCAATATAATCATGAACGAAGTCAAGCGTTGGTACTTGCTTAAAATCGATTATAGCCGCAACATCACTGCCTTGACAGACTTCTAAAAGATGCCCTAATAGTGCAAAGCCAGTAACATCGGTCATTGCACTAACCGATTCAAGTGCTGCGAATTTTTGTCCTATGGTATTTAAAGTTTTCATTACCTGTGGCGCTAATTGCGCATGTTCAGGTAATAACTTCCCTTGTTTTTCAGCCGTGGTTAAAATACCAATACCTAACGGCTTAGTTAAATATAAAAGATCACCAACACCAGCAGTATTATTTCGCTTGATATCAGTAGTATTAATTAAGCCGGTAACCGCCAAGCCAAAAATAGGCTCTGGCGCATCAATTGAATGACCACCCGCTAACGAGATACCAGCCTCGGCACAGATAGCTCTAGCTCCATCGAGTACTTGCTGAGCTATTTCTGGTGCTAAAAGATTAACTGGCCAACCCAAAATAGCTATCGCCATTATCGGTTTTCCGCCCATAGCATAAACATCGCTGATGGCATTACAGGCAGCAATTTTACCAAAATCAGTCGGGTCATCGACAATAGGCATAAAAAAATCAGTGGTAGATATTATGGCTTGATTATTACCAATATCAAAAACAGCCGCATCATCTTTAGTGGTGTTCCCCACTAAAAGTGCGTTGTTCTCAGGCAAAGTCAGTGATGATTTTAGCATCACATCAAGTACGGCTGGCGAAATTTTACAGCCACAGCCTGCGCCGTGTGAATATTGAGTCAAGCGGATTGGTGTCATGGTGATTCGTATAAATAAGTAAATAAGTAACTAATTTACAGCAATACCGACGTTGTTACACCTGTCCATTACTATTTAGTTTTTGGTATTAGTAAAAACCATCAAAAAACACCAGCTAAACTGAGACGATTAAATTTATTACTAACGCTACCTTAGCGATTCAATAAAAACGGCTTTAATAAAAACTGCTTTAATAAAATAATAGATTACCTGAGTAACTTGATGTAAGGAAACTGTTAATATAGATTACAGTAAGAGCGTTATTTAAAAGGATTGAATGGCTTAAAATAATAAACACCGAGTGGGAATAACCATTGCACATACCTATTAGACAATTAGTACTAGCCTTAAATGGCCTTATCATCTTTACCCTTACCACCTAGTGGATAGTTGGCTAATCATTTCTTCGGAAATAGTTATAAATGTAGCCTTATCCTCAATACAAATTATCAGTAGTCTATTCTTATTTTTTTGTTATAAAAAAAAGACATCTCGCTCATTTAAACTGTTTTGGTAATACTTACTGTTAGAGACATTGGTAGTGGTGATAAGTAAAATTTTAAATAATACTCCGGTAAGTATCAGTCAACAACTCTATCAAGATTTTGCTTCGCTCTTTATTTATTTATTTATTTTATTATTTTATTAACAATAGAGACTAAGCATCATTTAAGTAATTTATCGCTAAATAAATATATTAATGGTCAAGTACCTGCGATATTTTACCCTAATTTACTTTTGCTATTTTATTCTTTCACCTGCTGATTTTTCGTAGGAAACATAACAAACATCGAAACCCTCCTTGTTACTTCACTTAGTAATTAATACGCTAATATTGGTTAAATTAATCTGGTGTTTGCTTAGTTTTCAGCATAATTTTTGGCGATATACTTTTGCTCTACTTTCTTTGAGTGCAAGCTTCTTATTGATAGGCCACACAAGTAATTAACGAATTATATCAATCGATATCTGACCTTTCCTCTATCATTTTTTTAATTCCTAAAGCGGCCCCTTGCAGTAGTAAAAATTCACTTCAATTTTTAAGTTTATGGTACTTTCGCTCACAAAGTGAGCTGACAACTATAAAGTGATTAACAAGATTACTTAACCTCAACAACGCTTCTCGGTCAAATCCACCCACCTTGTTTAATATTCAACTACGACAAAAATCACGCTAACATTTTTATTAATCGATAAAATGAACACAATATGCCTGGTTTTTAATAACCGAAACATACTATACAATGAATAATTATTTTTAGGAGTCAACAATATGTACATAATAGTAAAGCATACCCACCTCACAATAATTGCGCTGACGTTTATCTTTTTTATTATTAACTTTGCGTTAACCATGAAAGGGTCTGAAAAGGTTAATCATAAATTACTAAAAATTGGGCCACATATTTTATATAGCCTTTTTATCTGTACATTTATATATTTGGTCATAGTAAATCCACTTAACTTATACCCTTTCGTTAATGGCTGGGCATCATCCAAATTAGCAGGTTTCGTATTCTACGTGCTTTCTATTACGCTTGCGCTAAAGTGGGCAAAAGCAACCGCATGGCGAATTGTAGGCTTAATTAGTGCTGTCTTTTGGCTATGTATGACGGCACGACTTGGTTTTGCTGATCACATTAAAATAAAAGGTATTAGCGAAGATGCTAATGCTTTTATTGAGTTAACTCAGACTTCGTTGGCGGCCATTTGCTAGACTTCTCGATCTGAGCAAAAGAAGCGTTTTAATATGAGTTAGGTTAATGACAACCAGTTCTATTTTGCATTTACTGAAGCTGACAAGGAATATCAAGATATGAGTACAGATAAACCGCGTAAATATTCACAAAAGATTGTCGATGGTGTAGCACAGGCTCCTAGTCGCTCTATGTTAAGGGCTGTTGGTTTTAGTGATGAAGATTTCAAAAAATCTCAGGTAGGTATTGCCTCAACTTGGTCAATGGTAACGCCCTGTAATATGCATATCAACGAGCTTGCAGAAGAAGTTGGTAAAGGTGTCGATAGCGCAGGTGCTAAAAGCGTTATTTATAATACCATCACTATCTCAGATGGTATTTCAATGGGCACCGAAGGTATGAAGTATTCTTTGGTATCACGTGAAGTGATTTGCGATTCAATCGAGGCGGTCTCCGCAGGGATGGGACATGACGGTATTATTGCTATTGGAGGTTGTGATAAAAATATGCCAGGGTGTTTAATGGGGCTTGCACGTCTTAATCGGCCTTCTATTTTTGTCTATGGTGGCACTATAATGCCTGGTGAAAATCATACGGATATCGTTTCAGTATTCGAGGCCGTAGGTAGTTATGCAAACGGTGACATTCCCATTACTCAATTAGATCATATTGAAAAAACAGCGATTCCCGGACCCGGCTCTTGCGGTGGTATGTATACAGCAAACACGTTGGCCTCAGCGATTGAAGCTTTGGGTATGAGCCTGCCTAATAGCTCTGCGCAAAATGCAATTTCAAAGCAGAAAAAGCAAGACTGCGTAGACGCAGGAGAAGCGATTGTGCACTTGCTTGAACATGATATTAAACCCTCAGATATTATGACCAAAAAAGCATTTGAAAATGCCATCACGCTCATCATTACTTTAGGAGGTTCAACCAACGCGGTACTACATTTAATTGCAATGGCCGACACTGTTGGGGTTGAAGTGACATTAGATGATTTTGTACGCATTGGTGCAAAAACCCCAGTGATTGCTGATTTACGTCCTAGTGGTCAGTATTTAATGTCTGAGTTAATTGAAATTGGTGGCATTCAGCCTTTGATGAAACGGTTATTAGATGCGGGTATGTTTCATGGTGATTGTTTGACCGTAACAGGTAAAACCATGGCCGAAAATTTGGCTGAGGTTACTGATTATCCTGACGGACAGGTTATTATTTTACCTTTTGATAAACCCATTAAAAAAGATAGTCACTTAGTTATACTCAGCGGCAATTTAGCGCCTGAAGGTGCCGTTTCAAAAATCACAGGTAAAGAAGGCTTAAGCTTTACTGGTACAGCTAAGGTATATGACTCCGAAGAACAAGGTTTTGCCGCCATTATGGATGGACAAGTCGTATCTGGTGACGTGGTAGTTATTCGCTACGAAGGACCTAGAGGAGGCCCTGGGATGCGAGAAATGTTGAGTCCTACCGCTGCTATTATGGGTAAAGGATTAGGCAACGATGTTGCACTCATTACAGATGGGCGTTTTTCAGGTGGTAGTAGAGGTTTTGTTGTAGGGCATATCACGCCAGAAGCATACGAAGGTGGTGCCATTGCGCTGGTAAAAAATGGCGATAGTATTACCATTGATACAGAAAATCGTGAAATGACACTTAATATTAGCGACCAAGAAATGACTCAAAGGAAGTCTAATTGGAAACAACCAGTACCAAAATATACACGTGGATTACTCGCAAAATACGCAAAAACAGTAAGCTCTGCTTCAACGGGTGCGGTAACCGATAGGCCTGATTAAAGCGTTTGTATTAGATTGAAGTTCTAAAAATTTTAACTACATGAAAATATAATTTAAAGATACTAATTGTTTGGCTATGGTATCACAGCCTTTAGTCTAACAATTAGTGAGCCATAGCAGTTCAGTCATTCTCATCTCAACGTTCCTAAAGACGGAGAGGGTCGCCTATTAGGTATTAAAATACTCTGAATAAGCGCTATGTTGGTAAAGTGGACTATTTCTAGTAATAAATTCAAGGTGAAATCAGATCGGTAATATAAAAAATTAATATTCCCGTGTAACTAAAAATGTCCGATATTAGCTATTAGAAGTAATAAGGTAATCATAGGCTCTTACCGCGACATTGTCTGAGACGCTGTCATTAATTAAACAAACGCTAACTTCAGCAATGTATTCAATTATCAGTTTGGACAATGCTCTATTGTTTGACTTTTAAGGGATTATTAAGCCTAGCCCTACTTTAATTTGATAAGTTTACTTAACTCGTCGATACTTTACTGCTGAATAACATCTAAATAGTTAAACGGTTGAGTCTGAGGAGCATAAAAACCTAACTAGCTCATGTTGTTAGTGATTGCTACTTTTAATGCATGTTCAGTAAGTACGCTCACTTGATCCCATGACAACGCCATAGGTTGCTCAAAGTTAAACGGATAAAAAGAATAAGCCATACCTGACTCAATGCTATGACCTAACACTTGGGCAAAGCGATCAGTTAAACGAGTAATAAGTTCACGTGCATTATCGTCTTTCTCGTAACCAATAATAACAAAAGTATCATCTGCCCAGCGAATAACTAAATCATCATTATTTCGGCTATAAAGTAATAAGTCTGTCAGGTCGACCAATTGGCTATCCGTTACTTGCTCAATATTATCTAGCTTAATCATTACTAGATATAAACGTGGCAATATCTTCTAGCTGTTGGTTTACCTGTTCAAGTTCTACATTATTCAGATGAAATTCTTGTTTTTTTCTTTAACTTGACGCTTAAATAGTTCTTTTTGTTGTTGTTCAATAAGTGATTTTCGGTTTAAAAGCGAGAATAAGTTAATAACAATAGGGCAATAAATACTGCATAAAGTATATATACCCATGGTCAATGAAGGTGCTTGATTTATACAATGATGAGGATCATGATATCCCTCATCAAAAGTATTAATCTGACCACCGAAGAAAAAATAGATCTTGAAGTACTTCACGACACAAATCGTGATGGCCATGTTCGAGATCGCATTAAAGCGACCTTA
>CAJWZC010000041.1 GCA_913049915.1 uncultured Colwellia sp. | reverse complement strand
TGTCACGCCGGGGGTCGCGGGTTCGAGTCCCGTCCACTCCGCCAATTTTGTTAAACTTATCACAGTTGATACCAAGATATTTTATTAACATCTAAAAATTAATAATTGAGGCTAAGTCCATTGCTAATTATTAATAGATTATTAATAATGTAAGGTGTACTGAATATCCTTATTCTATACCTATTTAAATAGCCTCTAGTAGTTATCTAACTAATATATTTTTTACTTTAAAACTCCCCATCACACTTAAATCAAAATTAAAAATTTAGATTATTTATAATAATAATATTAACTTCGTGTTCATCTTATAATGATCCGATATCTAGAATTTATATCGTGTTAATTTTAATAGCTAATTAATTACTAATTGATTAAGCATCTTTTTTATAAAACTTAGTATTGAATGATGTAACTAAAATTAATTTAATTGGTATTACATTTTTTATTAAAGTCATCATTTATTATTATTATTTTATTATAAATAGAATATTTGTTATATGTTCCTCTATAGACCTGCCAGAAAATGATTACACTTATGCAGTTAATTTTAATCTAGTACTAATTGTTCAAATATTTATAATTACCACCATCTCTTTCATATATATGCTTTTTAAATTCAACATAGTCTACTATTTAGAAAAATATTTTTAATATATTTAATTATTTTAATAAAAAAGTTAAAAAACAGCTTGTGTTAGTGGTATGACCAGTGCTTTAATCTAGTAATATAATTATAAACAAAACACTAAAGTTGTCGGAGAAGAGTAATGCTAACTTATAAAGCACCAATAGCGGATATTAAATTTTTGATTGATGATGTTTTCAAATTTTATGATCATTATAAAAAACATGAAGAGTTCGAAGAAGCCAGCCCTGATTTAGTTGATGCCATTCTTCAAGAATGTGCTAAGTTTTGTGAAAATGAATTATTACCATTGTACCAAAGTGGTGATAAAGAAGGTTGTCAATATGACAACGGTAAGGTCACTACTCCTAAGGGTTTTAAAGAAGCTTATAAACAATATGTTGATGGTGGTTGGTCTGCACTATCGCACCCATTAGAGCATGGTGGTCAGGGATTACCTCCTTCATTAGGTCTTGTGCAATCAGAAATGACAGGCACAGCCAACTGGGCTTGGTCAATGTACCCAGGATTAAGTCATGGTGCAATGAACACTATCAATGAGCATGGTAATGATAAGCAAAAAGAATTGTATTTAACACGCTTAATTGAAGGCACATGGACAGGTACTATGTGTTTGACAGAACCACAATGTGGTACTGATTTGGGACAGGTTACAACTAAAGCCGAATTAAATGAAGACGGTACCTATAACATTACTGGTACGAAAATATTTATTTCTGCGGGTGAGCACGATTTAACAGATAATATTATCCATATTGTTCTAGCAAGATTACCTGATGCGCCAAAGGGAACTCGTGGTATATCATTATTTATTGTACCTAAAGTAAAAGCTAGTCAAGACGGAATGTTAGGCGATACTAACAATGTTGTTTGTGGTTCAATAGAAGATAAAATGGGTATCAAAGCTTCTGCAACAGCGGTACTAAATTTTGATAATGCGGTAGGTGAGCTTATAGGACCTAAAAATAAAGGTTTAGAATGCATGTTCACCTTTATGAATACAGCACGAATTGGTACAGCGTTACAAGGTGTATGTTCATCAGAACTTGCTTTTCAAAATTCATTAGTTTATGCAAAAGAACGTTTATCTATGCGTTCTTTAACAGGTAAAAAACATCCTGAAAAAGTAGCCGACCCAATTATTGTTCATCCTGATGTACGTAAAATGCTGATGACGCAGAAAGTTATTTCAGAAGGCGGTAGGGCGATGATTTATTATACCGCCAAAATCGTTGATGATATATCTATTGCAAAATCTGAAGAAGAGCGCAAAGCTGCCGATGATCGTTTAGGTTTTATAACACCTATATTAAAAGCTTTTCTAACAGAGCTTGGTTATGAAAGTGCTAATCATGGTTTACAAATATTTGGTGGTCATGGTTATATTAAAGAGTGGGGTATGGAACAAATAGTGCGTGATGCACGAATCGCCACAATTTATGAAGGTACTACGGGAATACAGGCACTCGATTTATTAGGTCGAAAGATATTAATGACGCGTGGTAAGTCACTTAATGCTTTTTCTAAAGAAGTACTTATATTTTGTAAAAACAATAGCTTAATTTCTAGTAACCCGCATAAACGTCAAATGAATCGATTCATTTGGCCATTAAGTAAGTCTATTGCTAATTGGCAGCAGTACTCAGTACGTCTAGGGCTTAAAGCTAAGTCTAATAGGGATGTTGTTGGCTCAGCATCAGTCGATTTCCTAATGTACTCAGGTTATGTTGTTATGGCTTATTTCTGGGCGCAAATGGCACAATCAGCCTATGAAAAGTTAGCAGGTGATGTTGAGAATCGTGATTTTTATCGTGCTAAAATTAAAACTGCTGAGTTTTATTTTGAGCGTATGTTACCTAGAACAAAATCGTTAGCAAAAACTATGATGGCTGATCCAAAGAGTTTAATGCAGCTAGATCAAGAGTTAATGTCTTTTCTTTAAACGTTAAGAAAAGTACTAAGGTATACTCATAAAATGCACGGTCTTGACCGTGCATTTTTATTTTAATAAGTAGAATAATATCGGCTATAAGAGAGTGTTACTTCTTTTTGGTATGGTTTATTTATTTTAGTGACATTATCCAAGAAATAATTCTACGCGTTGTTTGTAAAATTAACAGGTTATCAATATTTACTTGCTTTGCCAGCTGACTATATTGGAGTTGAGAAAAAATGGAATACATTATTTTAGCATCAAGCTCAGGGGTAACTTTATTGAAGAAGCGGCATAGCTGCTCGTAAGGTAAAATTTTCGCTAATTCATGTTTTTGTAAGAGTAAACGTAACTCAGGTGTTACTTGAATCTCTGTCAGCATCAATTGCTCCACGGCGAGTGATATAGCATGATGCTTAATGTTATCAATTAAATGTTCAGAGGTCATATCACTTAATTGTTGTCACAAAACTGCTTTTACAGTAGTTTTTCTTAATTCTTTTTTTCTATCTTACTAATAGCTGTAAACGTTGCCTCTAAGTCTATATTTATACAGGATAAAATGTGGTCAGAATTCAATATGAAGGCTTGATGAATGAGCTCTTGTATATCTTTAAAGTAGTAAGTCGTCAATGATAGTTGTAATTGTGCGTGGCTAGCAATGGCACGGTGTGTTGTGCCCTTTATTCCATTAAGTGCTAAAATTTCAATTGCAAAAATAAGGATTTTTTCACGTGTTATTCCTCCTTTAGAACGACGTTTTATTGGCATTTTTTATGCTGTTCAATCAATTCTGGAGTTATGATATCTTTTACTAGCCTCTTTAGCTCTATTAGCAATTCATTTACTTTATTTTAATATTTTTAAGGTTTTTTATAATAAAAAATGATATTTGATATGCAATTAATATAAATAAATGAACATTGTAATGTATGTATTAGTACCTACACCATCAAATTTGGGGGGGAGTTGCGATTAATTCTTCACTATCAAAATCATCAACGGCGATCACCCATTTACGACCAATCTCTGCAACTGTTAACAATTCAGCTTCCGCTTTTGAAATTATATTATTAGTTAGGCCTAGTTCTGCGATCTTATTTAGCTGATAAAAAGGTAACTTTTTATCTAAAGCACGACAAACTTTCTCATGAATTGATTCACAATTAATTATGTCTTCAAGTACTTGCTCTAACCGACCAAAAATATTATAACCATCTCGGGTTAGATATTGTCCTTGACCTAAGCGAGTACGAGATGCACAAGGTGTCTGCAATAATTGTGCTACTTGATGGGCTAGTTCATCACTTGGCTTATTCAACCAAGTACCGAGAGGAAAAATAATAACGCGCAAAAATTTTGAAAGTACTTTATTTGGAAAGTTATTAATTAGCTCGTCAATTGCGTGTTGCATAGCGTAAAGACAGTCGTCTACTGCATATTTAACAAAAGGTAGGTCTGCTGTTTTTCTACCTTCATCGTTATAACGTTTTAATGTAGCGCTTGCTAAATATAAGTTACTTAGAATATCGCCAAGTCGGGCTGAAATACGTTCTTTTCTTTTCAAATCAGCGCCTAATGACAACATAGAAATATCTGATAGCATGGCTAAGTTGGCGCTAAAGCGAGTAAGTAATTGATAATACCGACAAGTCTCATCATTATACGGGCTGAGTAATAAGCGAGAGCTGGTTATAGAAAACCATAAGCTACGGCCTATGTTACTAATACTAAAACCGATATGACCAAAAAGCGCATGATCAAAATCATTCAGCGCTTGTTCATGGTCACTGTTATTTGCCGCTTCTAATTCAGCCAATACGTACGGATGGCAACGAATAGCGCCTTGACCATAAATAATCATACTCCGGGTAAGAATATTGGCACCTTCAACGGTTACGGCAATAGGCGCACCTTGATAACTTCGAGCGAGATAATTGTTTGGTCCCATGCAAATACCTTTTCCGCCATGAATGTCCATGGCATCGATCATGGATGAACGCATTTTTTCTGTCAGATGGTATTTAGCTATGGCTGAGATAACTGAAGGTTTTTCACCCAAATCGATAGCGCCGGTCGACATAGTTGTGACTGCATCCATTAAGTAGGCATTAGCACCGATACGAGCCAAAGGCTCTTCAATACCTTCCATTTTACCTATTGGCATTTTAAATTGGCGTCTTATGCGGCAATAAGCGCCAGTCGCTAAGGCGGCTGTTTTGACTCCTCCAGCACTATTTGATGGTAAGGTTATCGCTCTACCAACTGAAAGACATTCAACCAACATACGCCAACCTTGGCCTGCCATATCAGGTCCCCCAATAATAAAATCCAGCGGTACAAAGACTTCATCGCCCTGGGTTGGACCGTTCTGAAAAGGAATGTTGAGTGGAAAATGTCTTCTACCAATAGTAATACCAGATAAATTTGTTGGAATAAGCGCACAAGTGATACCTAAGTCTTGTTGTTTTGAAAGAAGCTGGTCGGGATCTTGCAATTTAAAAGCTAATCCTAAAACAGTAGCGATAGGCGCCAGAGTGATATAGCGTTTATCCCAAGTAAGCTTCATACCTAAAACATCTTTACCTTCAAATTGACCATGGCAAATAATACCGTAGTCAGGAATCGAACCCGCATCAGAGCCAGCCTCTGGGTTAGTAAGTGCAAAGCAAGGGATCTCTTCGCCTGAAGCTAAGCGGGGTAAGTAATAGTTTTGTTGAGTTTTAGTTCCATACTCCTGCAGTAACTCTCCGGGCCCTAAAGAGTTAGGAACTCCAACCGTACTGGCAAGAACAGAGCTCACACCAGTGAGTTTTTGTAATATACGAGATTGGGCATAAGCGGAAAATTCTAAGCCACTATATTGCTTTTTAATTATGAGGGCAAAAAATTTATTTTCTTTTAAGAACTGCCATATCTCTGGAGGAAGATCAGCAATTTCATGGGTGATATGCCAATCATTTACCATCGAACAAACTTGCTCAACAGGTCCATCTAAAAATACTTGCTCTTGAGTACTCAATCGAGGACGTGGGTAATTGTGTAGTTTTTTCCAGTCAGGATCCCCCCGAAATAAGTCAGCATCGAACCATGTGTTACCAGCATCAATAGCTTCTTGCTCTGTCGACGACATTTCAGGCATTATTTTTTTAAATAGTGCTAATAAAGGCATACTAATAAACTGTTGACGGATAATATCAATATTCAGCGGCAGTGCTATCACGGCAAAAAGTAACCATGAAACAATACCAATAATATTATATAAGGAGCCAAATATCATCAGCAAGGCAAAGCTTAAGCTATAACTTGATAATGATGCTCTTGTGTAGCACATAAACCAAGTTAACGATATTGCGGTAAGTAACCAAAGAATAATATCCACAGGATTCCCTTTTAGTGTTGTTTTATATAAAGCTAATAAAGAAAAAGTATTTGAATTTAAAATAATTTTTAGTAAATGATATACTCTATTTATAGAATAAATTGTTGATTTAGCCAAGCTCATTTTACTTTAAAGTGTATGGTTGTTTAAAGAGGTTAAGAAATGTGTGAATTGTTAGCTATGAGTGCCAATGTACCAACGGATATTTGTTTTAGTTTTAGTGGCTTAATGCAACGTGGTGGTAATACTGGACCACACAGTGATGGCTGGGGTGTTACTTTTTATGAGGGTAAGGGGTGTCGTAGCTTTAAAGACCCTATGCCAAGTGCTCACTCCCCTATTGCCGAGCTTGTTACTAAGTATCCAATGAAAAGTGAAGCAGTCGTTTGTCATATTCGTCAAGCCAATTCGGGTGAAGTTTGTCTTGAAAATACTCATCCATTCGTTAGACAAATGTGGGGAAGAAACTGGACTTATGCACATAATGGTCAATTAAAAGATTTCAATAGTGAACTACCTATTGAATTTCATTTACCTATTGGCACAACCGATAGTGAACATGCTTTTTGCTGGATACTCGATCAGTTACATCTTGAGTTTGGCGCTAAGCAAGTTGAAGCAAAGTTATTGTTTGGTTTTATAGCCTCACTAGCAGTTCAATTAGATGACTTAGGCGTTGCCAATATTATCATCACAGATGGTGAATACTTGTTTGCCTATTGCTCTAACAACTTACATTGGCTAACTCGTAGAGCCCCTTTTGGACAAGCAAGTCTTATTGATGCTGAGATGGCTGTTGACTTTCAAAAAGAAACCACTAGCAATGATGTTGTTACCGTTATTGCAACAAAACCGCTGACTGATAATGAGACATGGCATCAAATGACAGCGGGACAATGGCAGTTATTTTGCTTAGGAGAGCTTGTTGCAGGTGATAAGGCTCACAATATAAGGTAATGCTTCATCTCAAATTATTTAATAAAAAAAAGGTTAAACATTATTATTTAATATCATAAAAACTCCAAGCGATAAAACGGCTAATTTTGTTTCCCTGAGCCATGTTAACGACTTTTATATGTTTTGCATGATACTTCTGTAAGATAAGTTGCAGCTTAGACAAATGATCTTTTTTTGATACTAAGCAGGTAAACCAAAGTACTTGCTTATGATAAACCTTGCTTTCTTTTATCATTTTTCCAATAAATGCTAATTCACCACCTGGGCACCAAAGTTCTGCTTTTTGACCACCAAAATTAAGCGTCTTTTCCTGACTTTTAGAAAGTGGACTAGCTTTATTCAAATTTTTTATCTTTCGTCTAGTGCCTTGAACTGCTTCAGCCAAAGAGCTATGAAATGGAGGGTTGCATATTGTTAAATGGTAAAACTCACTTTCAGCTATTACACCATTAAATATATGATTATTATTAGGTTGTAGACGGCATTTGATGCTTTTATTTAACAAATTATCAGCTGATATGATCTGATTGGCAACTTTTATCGAAATAGGATCAACGTCCGAAGCAACAAAGTACCAATCATATACTCTTTGTCCCAAAATAGGATAAATACAACTTGCTCCTGTACCTACATCTAATACTTTAATCGGCGTATTATTAGGGATCAATACTTTTGGTGTTGTTGCTAATAAGTCATGTAGGTGGTGGATATAGTCAACCCTACCAGGGATAGCAGGGCATAGATAACCATCAGGTATGTTCCAAAAAGTAACTCGATATTCGCTTTTTAATAAGGACAAGTTAAGAGCTTTAACTGCTAATGGGTTAGCAAAATCTATAGTATCTTGATCATTATATTTATTTTTTATAATAAAACGTGAAAATTCTGGGTGAGCTTTAACTAAAGCCGTAAAATTATAACCCTGTTTGTGGCGATTATTTTTATGCAAAGTAGGACCGTTTTATTTAATATGATGATTTTAATTAGAGTTTTCTAATTAGTATTTGGTTTTAGCCCGATTTTAAAATAGCCGTTACTAGTAAATTGTATCGCTTGTTGGCGTTTTTTACCCAACAGAATAGGACCATCATCCATGAATAAAAAGTTTTTCCAACATTTTTGGAATGTTGCCCAGTTAGTTTCTATTACATTATCTCGCGAACTGCAGTAGTAAACTACGGTATTTTGATCCCAATCTAAATGGCTTATAATTAATTCAGGCAGTGCCAGATCGTCACTGTCCCAAAGACCTTCCCATTTACTTTGCTCTGACCAATTGTTTTTATCTGAAGGCCAATCACCTTTTTTGAAAAAATCAGGATGATCTACTTGTCGTGAAATAAAAGTATCCCAAACGATGTTTGCTCGCTCAACACTCATGGGCTTTATTTTGACTATATCTTTATCTGCAATGGATAAACTTTTATGTTTAAAAATCCAAGCATTCTTTAAACTTTCTAACGGTAGGTAATTCATTCATATTGCTCAAAAAGGGAAACAAGTTAATTATACCCAGCAATAACTAAATAAAAAAGTGCTACATAAGGGAATAGGTGATCAGTTGTCGATAAAAGAGTACAATTTTTGTTAATAGCTCTACTAGTAAATTATTTATCAATACTAATCAGTACTATTTTTAGAACTTTTATTCTCGATCCTATATGCATCAAATGCCGCCATTGTCCAAATAATTAGAAATAAATAACTAATCGTAGTAAAATTAGAGTTTTCTAACGCTCCCTGATCAATGAATGTTTGGTAGATTACTGAAATTTCAATAGAGATTTCGCCTCTAATTATACTATCCATCAGGTGTTGAGTTTTATTATGTAGTTCCTTAATAAGGCTTAATAGCAAATAAGTAGAACAGGACATGAAGGTTATACCGATAAGATATTTTTTCAAAACTAAATGACCAACGCCAGGGAATAATAACAATGATAATAGGGTTACTTTGGTTGTTTTTTTCATAGATGTGTCGCAGATAATACTTTCGAAGTATGCGTATCTTATCCTGATTAGATAACTTAACCAATAGAACTATAACTCTATAACTTTATAACATTTATTATGTCTGTTTCAGAGTGGTTAGCAATGACAAAGTAAAAAGTCACGGTAAATTAATGGTAAAGAATTTTATTCTTTAAAGATCTTTTAAAGATCATTCGACGGATAATAATCAAACGATTGTTTAACTTGTAATATGATGTATAATCAATTTTGATATTAAAGACAGTATTATACTTTAAAATTACTAAAATAAAATCAGTCAGTTATGATAATGATTGAAGTTATGTTTACAGAGTATTCAGCATGATTATGTTCGGGTCTGATTTAATAAAGTAAGTGTTAAGTTTAAGTAACATCAAATTAACCCTTGTGTAATTTATATTCAAATGATATTTTCAAGATAATAGAAAGAAAGTAATAATAAAAGGGGCCGTTATGCCACAATCAGCAATTCGCGAGTATGATGAGGAAGATGAACATTTGCCTACAGTAAAAGTTGATCAACAGGCAGTATCACAAGCGCAATCTGAAGATGTAGTAGCAGGTGCCGATTCTCCAACCGTGGAAAACAATCAAGAAGAACCCTATTACCATTACACTGTTGATACTAAGGATCCTGATCCTTGGTTGATTTTGCACAAAACTAAAATAATTGTTTTAATTCTTTTAGTTGCAGCTGGTTTGGCAGGTAGTATCTTTTATAAAGATCTTAAATTAAGTGAACAAACAGATGCTATAATTGCTGACCCACAACTGAATGATTTTTATTATGTTGATTTCCGGGTAATTAAAGAGAATCTTCGTCCCGCTGAAAAGTTTCGTATGGCGAAAGTTCAAGATATTACTGGTGATGTAGTTACGATTAACTTTAGTAGTTACTTTTATTTACAAGAGCATGAATTAAATGAAGCTATTCGTTATGCACAGCTAAGATTTGAAAAGTTCTTCCAAGAGAAGCGCCACAACTATACTGTTTCTGAATTACAAAAGATGGTGGCTTCAGGTGCTATTGTACTAGCCCGTCGACCTGAAAGTAATATGCTTGATGGTAACGTTGTAGTTCCAGACTCTCATTTTGAATCAAGTTCTATTTTTATCCCCGGTAAAAAAGAAAATTTTGCAGGATTAGAATATTTGAAGTTTGCTCAAAATGGCGAGAAAGCAGTGTCGGCGTTAGAGAAATTTGAAGAGTCAGCTGATTTAGGTTTTGCACCAGGACAAGTGAATTTAGCTCAAATGTATCTTAAGGGTATTGCAGTTAAAAAAGATTTATATGAATCACTTTCTTGGCTTAAAGAAGCATCATTAAAAGCTTATGAACCAGCCATCTTAAAATATGCGATTGTTTGTCAACAAGTCGAAAGTTGTATGGTTGAAGACTTTTATCAAGAGCTTGTTAAAACAGGAGTAAATATTGAATTTACTCAACAAGCGAATATCATGGCAACAACAAAAGCTTTTGCTAAAGCATTAGCAGATGTAGCAGAATCGAAAAATAAAAATTAATATTCAGATTGTCATGTGAATAATAATTAAAGGCTTAAAATCTATTTTAAGCCTTTTTTATGTTAAAAAACACATAGTAAGTATAACCTCTGCTTAATGAATAAAAACTTAATCAAACAAACTACTTGTTATTAAATGTTCATCACATAAAATATTGCACCGTAATATTTTGTTGTGAAATATAAAATAAGCCATAACCATAATTAAGGAGTATGGCTAAAGTATAGTGGGGGAGTAGAGGTAGTATAAATTTATATTACACAAAGATTATGATAGCTGATTAATATCCGAGTTAGTCACTTAAGACAAATAACTGCTCAGTTACTTTTCGAATACCCGATTAAAAGGTGGTAACGAGTCCAGTAACTGCTTACCATAACGTTTAGTCACTACACGTTTATCTAACAAAGTGATCACACCTTTATCCTTTTCATTTCGTAATAGCCTACCACAAGCTTGTACCAATTTTTTTGATGTATCTGGAACAGACAATGTCATAAAGGGATTTCCCCCTTTTACTGTGATATATTCAGCTTGTGCTTGTTCAACAGGAGAGGTAGGTACTGAAAATGGTAGTTTGGTTATGATTAAGTTATTGAGGTAGTCTCCAGGCAAATCTAGTCCCTCGGAGAAGCTTTGTGTACCAAAAATAATACTTGTTTTATTATCATCACAACGTTTTTTATGCTGCTCTATTATTTTTTGGCGAGACAATTCACCTTGGACCATTATTTCAATGTCGCTGTTATCTCTTAATGCCTCGGCTACTTTATTCATTTGCCAATAAGAAGAAAACAGCACCAAGCTGGCACTGCCTTGTTCAAGGTAACGTGGTAATTTAGTCATTACTTCATCAGTAAATGCTGGATCACTGGCTTCATTATCCATGTTTGCTATGACTAGTTGTGCATTATTTTGATAATCAAAAGGGGAGTCTACTTGCTGATATTGACTACCATCATTATTTTTTAAACCGGCTTGAAAACGAAAGTGATCAAAAGTGTTTAATGCACGTAAAGTTGCTGAGCACAATACCGCTCCGTCACATTGACTCCAAAGCATATTTTCTAAGGTAAAGCCTACTTCAATAGGCGATGCGCTTAATAAGTAATCTAGACGTTTACTAGTTACCCTCTCTAACCAACGTGCCATTGGTGCGCCTTTATCGCTATCTGTCTTAGCATACATAAACCACAGTGACTGTAAATTTTCTAATCGCTGGATCATAAAACCAGCTTCCGCTAGTAATGGCTCAGCTAAATACATCTGAGTATCGCCATCTTTTACCGCTTCAATAAGTCCACTATAGAGCTTAGTTAAATTTGCTAATGATTTTTTACTCAGATTTTGTAGATCTTCAGCCCAGTTTTTTAGTGTTTGTGGAATAATACCATTTTCAAATCGATAGACTTGAGAATCATTTTGAGCTTTTTTCGCAAAAGCAGAACCTTGAGTTGATTCCTCTTCGAGAAAATAAATATTGGCATTAGCCTCAACAAACTTTAGGACATTCTGCATTTCTAATAATAAATCTTGGCAATCATCGCCCAACTTTAATGCCGGAGAAATAGCATGTCGAGACTTAATCAATGTAGCCATTTTATCGCCCGTCTCTCTGAGCTTAGTTAGCCATTCAATTGAACCTTTTAAGGTGATACTTGCACTGGAGAAGTCACGTGCTACCTTGGGTAGATGATGTGCCTCATCAATAATATAAATTGTATCCTCGGGTGAGGAGAGTATTCTTCCACCGCCTAACTCTAGATCAGCCAATAGTAAGCTGTGGTTGATCACTAATACATGGGCTTGATCCATTGTTTCACGTGCTTTGTGAAATGGACAATACGTATGTTCAGATAAGTTTTTTAGACAGCTGTGTTTATCACTTTGTACTTGCTGCCAAATATGATGAGGTAAATGTGTTTCCCATGAATCAACATCACCTAACCAGCTACCATCAAGTAAGGCCTTATGCATAGAATTTAAGGTACGCACATCTTTAGCATCAGGCTTTTCAGCAAAAGTAAAACCAGTTTGAACAGGTTCATTACTAGAGCCCGTTGTCACCGCTTGGGTTAATTTTTGACGACAGACATACCGTTGTCTGCCTTTGACTAAGGTGAAGTCAAAATCTAATCCCGCGTATTTTTTTAAAAAGGGTAGGTCTTTATCAACTAACTGCTCTTGCAATGCGACCGTAGCAGTTGAAATACACACCTTTTTATCACGCGAAAGGGCGAGAGGAATTGCTCCTAAACAATAGGCGAGTGATTTTCCGGTGCCAGTACCTGCTTCAATAGTAATTATTTTTCTATCGTTATCGTACTCACCTGCCAAGGTCTTTGCTATTTCTGCAATCAATAGGGTTTGTTGTTTACGAGGATTAAAATGTGTTAAATTCTCGCCAATGGCTTTATATGCTTGGCGAATAGCTTGTTTTAACTTATCAGATAACATTGTTACTAGTTTCCAAAAAACCGGAGATCGGTTATACTGCTGTATATATTAACAGGTTTGTACGTGTTACACGAAAAATTTAACGATAAAATGACAAATATTAAGACAACTGATATCAAGAGTGGTTTTTTATTAACACGACAAGCACAAGACACCACGAGGGGCTTGCAAATAACGTTATGGCTAAAAAGTAGCTCAGGGCCTG
The DNA here is from genome assembly GCA_913049915.1 of uncultured Colwellia sp. Lineage (GTDB taxonomy): Bacteria > Pseudomonadota > Gammaproteobacteria > Enterobacterales > Alteromonadaceae > Colwellia. The sequence goes on along the minus strand of CAJWZC010000041.1, from coordinate 17,747 downwards.
TTAAGCTACAAATAAATAGTGAGTTGGCTGTTTTTTTTATTGAACATCATCATTTAGACACCGCGCAACGCATACTGATTGACCAACGAATTCCTCTTGAAAAATCCCAACAGTTATCATTAAAGACTTTTACTCAGCAAAAAGTAGCTGCACTCTATTTTTCTTCTATGCGTAGTTTTTATCGTGCCAGAGATGCCTTAAAAACTGCGCAAATAAAATGTTATGAAGATGATATTCGCGCAGACGATCGATTTTTGATGGAGCGCCATATTACCGCTGATATTGCCTATGTTGGTCAGTCTAAAGACGGTCTTATAGGTAATCAGATAAATAACGTTAACAGTCATCTGAGAGGTAATATCAGTGATAATAAAATTGCTGAACTAGATAAAACTACTCAGCGTTATCAATTAGTAACGCAAGCTCAGTGTAAACGGTCTAAAAAACAAGATGACATCAGCTTAACAATGTTATCTATTGATATTGAGTGCTCCATACAAGGAGATCTTTATTCGATTGGTTTATATGCTAATAATACTAACTCTTCAGATATGAAAGAAAACTTTCAACGAGTACTGATGATTGGAGAGCCAGAACTAAATTGTGAGCCATATATTCAGTGGCAAGTCGATGAAAGACAGTTGTTATTGCAGTTTATTGATGAAGTAAATTTATTTGATGCGGATATTTTTATCGGCTGGAATGTCATTGATTTTGACTTCTTTTTATTACAAAAACGCTGTGATCTATATGGTATTAAGTTTGCCATCGGTCGTGATGGTAGTAATCCTTATTGGCGAACCAATGCTAATAATAGTGACCAACATTTTATTGAAATAGCTGGCCGTGTGGTCCTAGATGGTATCGATTTACTGAAAACAGCGACGTATAACTTTACTAGTTTTTCACTTGATAATGTCGCTCATAGCCTACTTGGGCGGGGTAAAAAAGTAGTAGATGTTGAAAATAGAATGCAAGAGATAATTAATAACTTTAATCATAACAAATCGGCTTTAGCGACTTATAACCTTGAAGATTGTCGTTTAGTTTGGCTCATTTTTGAAAAAACGCAGTTACTCGCTTTTGCACAATTAAGATCACAACTGACCGGTTTGGCGATAGATAGAGTCGGCGGATCAGTTGCGGCATTTACTAATCTGTATTTACCAAAATTGCACCGCAGTGGTTATATAGCTCCTAATATGGGGGATTGTGTTTCTGATTTGGTCTCTCCTGGTGGTTATGTTATGGATTCTATACCAGGATTATATAACAATGTGCTTGTCTTAGATTTTAAGTCCTTGTATCCGAGTATTATTGGTACCTTCAAGATTGATCCTATGGGTTTAATTGAAGGTTTAACACAAGTTAATGTTCATAAATCAGTTGTAGAGAATTCAGCTGATATAGAGGTGGAGCAACAGAAAAGAGATATTCGAGACGTTGTTATCAGTGGTTTTGATGGCGCCTATTTTTCGAGAACTAAGCACTTTCTACCTGATATTATCCAATCTCTTTGGTCTGAACGTGATAAAGCAAAGGAACAAAAAAATGCTGCTTTGTCACAAGCGATAAAAATTATAATGAATAGTTTTTATGGTGTCTTGGGTTCTACGGGGTGTCGTTTTTTTGATCCTCGGCTATCGGGGTCTATTACTAAACGCAGTCATGAGATTTTAAAGAAAACAAGTATTTGGATTGAAAAGCTAGGACATCAAGTTATCTACGGTGATACCGATTCAATCTTTGTTTCAATCGGTGCAGATAAAACACCACTTCAAGCGAGTCAGCTCGGTATTGAACTACAAAATTTTATTAACGATAAATGGAAACTTACCTTAGCGCAAGATTTTAAAATCAGTAGTCAATTAGACATTGAGTATGAAACTCATTTTACTAAATTTTTAATGCCAAAGATCCGCGGTCTTAATCACATCAAAGATCAAAAGGCTATTGGTACCAAAAAGCGCTATGCAGGATTGTCTAATGGCGTAATTATTTTTAAGGGCTTAGAAACTGTTAGAAGCGATTGGACCGAGTTAAGTAAAGACTTCCAACAGGAGTTATATCGATTAGTTTTTCACGATGAGCCTATTGAAGCGTACATTAAAAAGATAGTCGATGAACTAAAGCAAGGAACGCATGATGATAAATTGATTTATCAGAAAAAAATACGACGCAAGTTAAGTGATTATGTCAGTACACCACCCCATATTAAAGCCGCATTAATTGCCAATACTAAGCTCGAGGCCCAAGGTCTAAAACAAAAATATAAGCATAGAAGTACTATTCGATATGTTATTACTTTAGATGGTGTTCAGCCGGTAGAGTTTAGTGATAGTAAACTTGATTATGACTTTTATGTGGAGAAACAACTTAAACCTATAGCTGACGATATCTTACCCTTTATCGGTAAAGACTTTGAGTCTATTACGGGTAATCAAATGGGACTTTTTTAATGATGTTATCATCTCGGCTCTTAATATAATTATTTTCAATTTTTATTTAACTAATTCTAGCCAGTTAAGCTTATTCAGGTTATAAATACGATATATAATTTTAGATGGCTAGATAGCTGAAATGAAAGCTAATGTCGTTAGCCCTAAATCTCTTTAATTGAGGTCAATATGAAACAAGATACCAAGATAGTAAATGCTGGACGTAGTGCTAAATGGACGAATGGCGTGGTTAATCCACCAGTGACTAGAGCATCGACAGTCGTGTTTAATACTGTTGCTGAAATGAATAATGCCGTTGCTAATCGACATAATCAAACAATGGTCTATGGTCGACGTGGTACTAACACATCGTTTGCTTTTAGTGATGCTATGACCGAGTTAGAAGGGGGGGCAGGCTGTGCTTTATATCCATCAGGTACGGCAGCGATCACCAATGCAATATTAGCTTTTGTTAAGCAGGGCGACCATATATTAATGGTCGATAATGCTTATGAGCCTACTCGCGACTATTGCGATAAGATATTAACTAAAATGGGCGTTAGCACTACTTATTATGATCCCATGCTTGGTGCTGATGTTGAAGCCTTGATTCAAGATAATACCTGTCTAATCTTCCTGGAATCACCTGGCTCTATTACCATGGAAGTTCAAGATGTACCTACTATTAGTACTGTTGCTCACAAACATAATTGTATTGTTATGCTTGATAATACCTGGGGTGCAGGCATTAACTTTAAACCATTCGATTATGGCGTTGATGTTAGTATACAAGCGGCAACAAAATATATCGTTGGTCACTCAGATGTCATGCTAGGTACAGCAACAGCGGTAGAGGAGTATTGGCCACAATTGCGTGATTACAGTTATTTGATGGGACAATGTACTTCGCCAGATGATTTATATTTAGCACTTCGTGGAATTCGAACCCTTGGCGTTAGATTAAAACAGCATCAACAAAGTGCGATAAAAGTAGCTAATTGGTTACAAAAACGACCTGAAGTAGCTAAAATTTTACATCCAGCTTTTGCTTCATGTCCGGGTCATGAGTTTTTCAAACGAGATTTTACAGGCTCTAATGGGTTATTTTCTTTTGTCCTTAATTGTGGTGATAAAATTGCACTAACGGCGTTCTTAGATGGTTTACATCATTTTAAAATGGGCTATTCTTGGGGAGGTTTTGAAAGTTTGATTTTAGGTATCACTAATGTAAACGCTATTCGTAGCGCGACAACCTTTGATTGTGAGTTTCCGTTAATTCGTCTTCATATAGGCTTAGAAGATGTTGACGATTTACTTGATGACTTATCAAAAGGTTTTGACCGTTTTAATGAAGTACTTGCCAGTTCTTAAATGGCATTAGGTTTATGGTAGACTTTAAACGAGTTAATCACGATATTTTCGTGTTATATTATCACGTTTAAGGTCATTAAATTTCATCTACTTTCGAAGTAATATAATAGTCATTTTAGCGATATTTTGGTCGTATTAAATGTCATTTAAATATTTACTAAAGCTAGTTTTAACAAATAAGACGAGTAATCATTTATCGTGTCACTGTTATTGATAGTCGCTTTAAAAAAGCGTAAATTATGATGATAAAATAATTAATTATCTTGAGTATACAAGTATTCATTAAGGACGTCTTTATCACTATAAACTATTAAGACTATTGCCATCAATCCAACCTAACATTTCATCTTGATGGGAATAGTCAAAGTTAAAATATTCTATATTATCTTTAATGCTGACACCACTATAGCTCTCATCACATTAAGCTCAATACCGCTTGTTTTTTGTTTAAATTGTAATTTAAGTGGACGATAAATCACTTCTAGTTATTTTTCTTGGTAGCCCCCACACTCAATAGTGATAAATGGACAATTGAAAATTTGCTTTATAATTGAGGCGATATATGAATTAGACAATATTAGGGCTTGGTAAAATAATAAGATAAACAAAGAAAATTTTCATTATTAAAGAGTTTACTGAAAATGTGGGGTATGAGCTTGAATAGTTATGAAGGTCGATTACCATTTCAGGGGTAACTTCCCTGATTGCTTATTCAATCAATGATCCTCGCTAACAATAATAACTTTATCTATCATTGCATCCAAAAGAGTAATGTTATATAAAACAATGATTAAGATCGATACCACCTTTGATAAGACATAAAGTAGTCGGTTTATTTTGTGGTAAAGCTTATGTTAAATAGCTGTGTATCGAGGCTAAACCAGAGGATTCATTACTTTGAAGTAGTGTAGTAAATATCAGGCATTTATCCAGATTAGTCCTAGATAGAACAATAACGTTTGGTCCAGTTAAAGATAAAATAAATTATTCGTAATCAGTATGTAAACTTACTATATGTAACACTTATCAGTACTAGCATATTGATTAAGATCAATAAAATCTAGTAAAGGGGATGATTTATATTTTTATGGCGGTAAACTACTAATATGTTCGAACCAATATCCGTTACCTATATAGAGATACAGTTATGAGTGAAGAAACTATTTTTTCTAAAATTATCCGTCAAGAAACTCCTACGCCATTATTATATCAAGATGAATTAGTGACCGCCTTTCGAGATATTTCTCCACGCGTTGATAGTCACATATTGATTGTTCCCAATAAGCACATTGCCACTATTAATGATGTCACCATTGATGATGAATTAACCTTAGGGCGTATGATCACTGTTGCTAAAAAGTTGGCTAAAGAAGAGGGTATTGATGAGAATGGCTACCGCTTGATTATCAATTGTAATAGTGACGGTGGTCAAGAAGTTTACCATATTCATATGCACTTATTAGGTGGCCAACCATTAGGATCAATGTTGTCGTTGTAAAAGTTAATTCTATGAATTAACACTGTTAGTATGCGATGAGTTGCTAGATTGTCAGGTTCAAAGGCAATGAAACCATTCGATTATTAGCGCATACTTATTTGTAGCATCCATTAAATGGTTATTTTTGTGAATTGGAAAGAATTACTAGAAAATAGAAATCGTTTATTTTGGCTAGCTCATACCGCGGGTTGGTTTGGCTTTGCTTTTGTGCATTATCTTGGCTCATTGCAACATGACTTGCGTGATATTTTCGTTGTAATTATTTTTCTTAATGCTTACGCTGGGTGGTTGTTTACGGTACCGCTACGTTATATTTATCGTAAAGCGTGGAACTTTCCCCCAATTAAGATTGCCTTAGTAGTCATTCTTTCCTCTTATTTTACTGGGGTATTGTGGCAAATAGTTAAAAACATTAATCACTGGGAAATATATAAACACGGTTATGAGCCAGAGTTTTGGTATATGTATACCCAATCTAGCTTAGGATCTTTTTATATTATTTTAAGTTGGAGTGGCTTATATTTTGGTAGTAAATATTATCAGATGTTACAGATAGCAAAACAAAATGTCTTAAAAGCTAATGCGGTTGCTCATCAAGCACAATTAAAAATGTTGCGTTATCAACTCAATCCACATTTTTTGTTTAATACTCTCAATGCTATTTCAACACTTATTCTGATAAAAGAAAATAAAACGGCAAACTCTATGGTCACTAAACTCAGTGAATTTTTACGTTATTCACTTGATAAAGATCCAATGAAAAAGGTTACTCTAGAATCTGAAATACAAGCGTTACAGTTGTACCTTGCTATCGAGCAAGTGCGCTTTGAAGAGAGGTTATACCTTGATTTTCAAATAAATGATAATTGTCAGCAAGCTTTAGTACCTAGCATGATTTTACAACCCTTAGCAGAAAATGCGATAAAACATGCTATTGCGGTACAAGAGCAGGGCGGTAATATTACCATTTCAGTTAACCGCTTTGCTGATGATTTATTGATCGAAGTTGCAGATAATGGCCCTGGTGCAGATATAATTCATGGAAACTTACATCGAGAAAGTGGTGTGGGTTTAGTCAATACCCGTGAACGATTACAAGCTTTATACAATGAAAAGTTTTCGTTAGTTGTTTCCCATAATCAACCGTCTGGTGTTAAAGTAAGTATTCGTCTACCATTTCAGAGCGAATAGATAAACAGACATTATTTAGCTTTACACAAATGCAGCGTTACCGTTTATGAGAACCCAATAATAGGAATTTTTTATGTCACTATCAACCATTATTGTTGATGATGAACCGCTAGCGCGTAAAGGTTTAGCAATACGTTTACAGGCGTTTGATAATATAAATGTTATTGAGCAATGCTCGAACGGTAGAGAAGCACTAGAAGCGGTAAATGCTTATCAAGTCGATCTGATGTTTCTTGACATTCAAATGCCAGGCATTAACGGCTTTCAAGTATTAGAGCGTATTATTGATCAAGGCTTAGCTATGCCAGTTGTTGTCTTCGTCACTGCATTTGATCAATATGCTTTAAAAGCTTTTGAAGTACATGCATTAGATTATTTATTGAAACCAGCGGATGAAGAACGATTATCGCAAACAGTTGAAAAGATACAACACTACTTTAAAAGTAGTGCAGATAGCGTCCATAAATCAAAACTCGTACGTTTAGTTAGTGATGTTACTGGTAATGACTATCAGAAAATTTTAGCAGAATTAGATAACGATCAAGAGTTAAGTTTATCAAGTTATTCTGATGTATTGGCAATTAAGGATGCAGGAGAAGTTAATCGTGTACCGGTAAAAGATATTATTTGGATTGATGCCGCAGGTGATTATATGTGTGTTCATACCTGGTCAAATAAACAAAATGGTACCAATGAAAATACTTATATCTTACGAAAAACTATGAAAGAACTTGAGGTTTTTTTAGATCCTAAACAGTTTATTCGTAACCATAGATCAACGATAGTGAATAAAGATGTTATTGATAAGTTTTGTAGTCAAGTAAACGGTGAGTATTTTTTAGTTTTGAAAAATGGTAAAGAATTAAAAGTAAGTCGTAGTTATAAAGATAAGGTAAAACAGGCAGTTAACAGATAACTTTCTTTTACAGTAGCTTTATAAGTTGAAACTGCCTTCAACTAACAAATCAAAAGCCACAAAAAAGGCCACATGTCGAAAACATATGGCCTTTTTTAGTACTAACTCTTGTTATTTTTACTAAACTACTACTAATAAGTACTTTAAGGAGATAGTTATCTACTAAATAATACTTAGATTACTTAAGGTGTTTTTTAGTAACAGTTAACACTTTTAATGTATTTGATGCACCAACAGTTTCCATCATATCACCATGGGTTAAAATGAGCTTATCACCAACTGCTAAATCAATTTGACCACTAACCACTTGTAACATTTCATCTGACAAATTATCATTGTTTACGTCAGTTGAATCAAACTCAATAGGGTAAACACCACGATATATTGCTGTTTTATTTAAAGTTTTTGGGTGACGAGATAACGAGAATATAGGTAAGCCTGAAGTAATACGTGACATTAATTTACTTGTTTGACCTGATTCAGTTAAAGAGATAATCGCTTTAACACCTTCTAAATGATTCGCCGCGTACATAGCAGAAAGTGCGATTGTCTCTGACACTTCGCTAAAAGTAAGCTCAATTCTATGGTTTGAAATATTAACTGAACGATGCTGCTCAGCACCAACACAAACATTAGCCATCGCAGTAACCGTTTCAACAGGATATTTACCTGCAGCAGTTTCCGCTGATAACATAACAGCATCGGTGCCATCTAATACGGCATTTGCTACATCCATTACTTCAGCACGCGTTGGCATGGGCTGCTCAATCATGGTTTCCATCATTTGTGTTGCCGTGATAACTACACGATTTAATTGGCGAGAGCGAGTGATAATATGCTTTTGCTTACCAACTAATGCAGCATCACCAATTTCAACACCTAAATCACCACGGGCTACCATAACAACATCGGATGCTAATATAATACCGTCCAAAATTTTGTCATCATTAACCGCTTCAGCGCGTTCAATTTTAGAGACTAAACGAGCATCACAGCCAGCCTCTTGTGCGAGTAGACGTGCTTCACGCATGTCTGCCGCATCACGAGGAAATGAAACTGCTAGAAAATCAACATCTATTTTGGCAGCTAATTTAATATCTTCTTTATCTTTAGCCGTTAATGCAGGTGCAGTTAAGCCACCACCTTGACGGTTAATACCTTTATTATTAGATAACGGACCACCAACAGTAACTATCGTAAATACTGAATTATCTGAAGTTGACAATACCTCTAGTTGCACACGACCATCGTCAAGTAATAAGATGTCACCAGTATTAACATCTTGTACCAACTTTTTATAATCTATACCTACTTTTTCTTGGCAACCTTGACCTTTTTCTAGAGTGGCATCTAATTCAAATTTATCGCCAATAGCTAATTTAATTGGACCATCTTTGAAAGTAGAAATACGGATTTTAGGTCCTTGTAAATCACCTAGTATACCAACATAAACCCCTAGCTCTTTTGCTATTTCTCTGACATTGTTCGCTCTATCAATATGATCTTGTGGAATACCATGAGAAAAGTTTAGTCTAACTACATTTACACCAGCAGCTAATACATTTTTTAAAATTTCTCTATCGTCAGTTGCAGGACCTAAGGTAGCAACAATTTTCGTTCTTCTAGGCATTGGAATCCTCTTACGTTTTTGATTACGTTCTAAATAGGTGTATGGTTTTTATTAGTTATTTACGACTAGTCTTTTCTCTCGAAGCGTGAACTTCTTAAACTGTCTTTTACTTTTTTCAGGTTGTCCCTAAATTTACTACCACGACGTAGAGTAAATCCTGTCGCTAAAACATCAATTAAAGCTAACTGAGCTATACGTGACGACATTGGCATATAAAGGTCAGTATCTTCACTGACATCAACAGAAAGTACGATGTTACATTCTTTGGCAAGCGGTGTTCCTGTGGTAGTAATACCAATTACTGTGGCATCATTTTCTTTTGCTAAACTAGCTACTTCAACAAGTGATTTTGTACGACCAGTATGTGAAATAACAACAACTACATCACCTTGTCGACTATTAATAGCACTCATACGTTGCATTAATATGTCATCAAAATAAACAACAGGAACATTGAAGCGGAAAAACTTATTTTGTGCATCATGCGCGACAATCGCAGAAGCACCTAGACCAAAAAATGAAATTTTATTAGCTTGCGTTAACAAATCAACAGAGCGGTTAATATCATTAGAATCTAAACTTTTACGTGCTAACTCAAGACTAGCCATTGTCGATTCAAATATCTTGGAAGTATATTCATCAGCGGTATCATTTTCATCGACATGTCGATTAACATAAGGCGTACCATTAGCTAAACTTTGTGCAAGATGTAATTTAAAATCAGGGTAACCTTTTGTATCTAAGCGTCGACAAAAACGGTTAACAGTTGGTTCACTGATATTGGCTTGTTTGGCTAGTGCAGCAATACTTGAGTGAATAACAGTACCAGGTGAGGCCAATATAACTTCAGCTACTTTTCGTTCTGATTTACTGAGCATGTCTAGTTCGTTAGTGATCTTTTCTAATATATTCATTATGGTTTGATCCTAGATCTTCTTTATATAACGTCTAAACATTAGAGTTTTGAACGTTATTTCAATGATAGTGTTCATCAAATAATAGGCTACTTCGGCTATACTGTAATTTATTTTCTGGCTAAGGAACAGAAATAATGAAATTTTATTTCATAATTCAGGATGAATATAATAAAACATCTATATATTTAGATAATGTTTACTAATCAAACAAGGCTGCAGTTATTGTCTCTGCAGGGATAATACCCCTAATCTCTACTATGATGTTCTTTGAAGTATTATAATAGGGTGAAGGTTATTTTATGTAGTAAAATTACAAAAAAGTTCTTTACTGTCGACTAAACAAGCGCTAAATTAGATGTATATGTAGTTTAGTTACAACTAATTGTTTTGCTCTAGCTTATTAAACTTGATACGTGAGTAAATATATAACTAAAATTAAAGCAATAAATTTTATATAAGAGAAATTCTATGAGTAATTTAGATTGTCAATCAGCGAGTGAAATCGTTATCTTTGGAGCTTTAGGTGATTTATCTCGTCGTAAGCTACTACCAGCATTATACCAATTAGAAGTGTGTGGTCTAATTAATAAAGATAGCCGTATTATTGGTGCTGCAAGACAAGAGCATAGTCTTGAAGAATTCAAAAGTGTTGTGTTAGAAAATTTAACTAATTTTGTCAAAGAAACTATTGATGAAGAAGTGCTTGCACGTTTTATCAATAGATTAGTTTATCAACAGCTAGATTTTAAAGAGAGTAACACATTTAATAAATTAGCGAATGTGCTAGCAAATGGTAATCGTACCCGTGTTTATTACTTTTCTACACCTCCAGCTATTTATGGTGATATTTGTAAGGGGTTAGATCACGCTAACTTAATTACCGATGCTGACCGTGTTGTTATGGAAAAGCCGATAGGCCACTCTCTTGAGTCTTCAATTGAAATTAATAACCAAGTTTCTGAATACTTTAAAGAAAATCAAACTTATCGTATAGATCACTATTTAGGTAAAGAAACGGTATTAAACTTATTAGTATTACGTTTTGCTAACTCACTCTTTACTAATAATTGGGATCGTAACAGTATCGATCATGTACAGATTACTGTAGCAGAAAGTGTTGGTATTGAAGGTCGTTGGGGCTTTTATGACGAAGCTGGGCAAATGCGAGATATGGTACAAAATCACTTATTACAAATATTATCTCTTTTAGCTATGGAACCACCAACAGATTTAAGTGCGGAAAGTGTTCGTGCTGAAAAACTTAAAGTTGTTAAAGCATTAAAAGCAATCAACCGAGATAATATTAAAGATAAAGCTGTTCGCGGTCAATACAGTGATGGTTTCTTAGAGGGTGCACCGGTACCGGGGTATTTAAATGAAGAAGGCGCCAACACCACTAGTAATACTGAAACATTTGTCGCAATAAAAGCAGAAATAGATAACTGGCGTTGGAAAGGCGTACCATTTTACCTACGTACTGGTAAACGTATGCCTAAGAAGCACAGCGAAATTGTTGTACATTTCAAGCAGCAGCCACACAATATTTTCAAAGAAAGTTACAATGATTTACCCGCTAATAAATTAACCATACGCTTGCAACCCGATGAAGGTGTGGAATTACAAATGATGAATAAAATACCAGGTATTGCCTCACAAATGTATATTCAAGAAAACAAGTTAGATTTAAGTTTTTCTGATACTTACAACGATGAGCGTGTTGTTGATGCTTATGAGCGCTTAATGTTAGAAGTGTTAAATGGTAATCAATCATTATTTGTTAGTCGTGATGAGGTTGAAGCAGCTTGGACTTGGGCTGACAGTATTATTGATGCGTGGAAAATAACGAATGAAAAACCTAAGCCCTATGCAGCCGGTTCTTGGGGGCCAGTATCTTCTATATCCTTAATCGCGCGTGATGATCGCCAGTGGGTAGAATAATTATGTATAAATTACTAGAGTTTTCAGCACGTAACGATTTAGACACTGAACTAGCAATTACTGTAAGTAATATTTTAGCTAAAGCGATTAAAGACACCGGTAAAGCAAGTATTGCTGTATCAGGTGGCTCTACCCCTAAAGGATTCTTTAGTGTGTTATCGAATACTGATATCGATTGGTCAAAGGTGACTATAACTCTGGCTGATGAACGTTGGGTTCCAATCGATAGTAATGCCAGTAATACCCGACTAGTGCATGAAAACTTACTGCAAAATAAAGCAGGGAAAGCTAATTTTTTTCATCTAAAACAAGGTGATGAGTTAACAGACGAAATCCTTACTGATTTAAATGTGGCAGCAAGTAAAACTTTATTGCCACTCGATGTATTAATTCTAGGCATGGGTGAAGACGGTCATACAGCTTCATTATTTCCCTGTAGCGACGTAATAGATGTTGCTCTTGATGAAAAAAATAATGCTGCATTATTGAAAGTTCAGCCTAAAACCGCGCCCCATCAGCGTATCAGTTTTACTTTTGCTAGCTTAATTACTAGTAAAAATATTTTTCTTCACTCATGTGGTGAAGGAAAGAAGATTGTATTAACACAAGCGTTAAATGGAGATGATCCGTTTGAAATGCCTATCAGAGCATTTTTACAACACCCTAGCTTAAACACTCAAATTTTTTGGGCTCCATAATTTACTTGGCAAAATAAGTTTAAGTTTAGATAAAATTAAAAGTATATAAGTTGAGAGATTAAATGAAACAGCAAATAGTAGATATTACCGATAGAATCATAAAACGTAGTACTAAAACCCGTGCTCAATATTTAGCTAAAATTCATGCTGCTAAATCTGACACAGTCCATCGTGCAGGCCTTTCATGTGGTAACTTAGCGCACGGTTTTGCTGCTTGTGGTAAAGACGATAAAACTTCATTGCGTGGTATACAACACTCAGATATCGCTATTGTTACTTCTTACAACGATATGCTTAGTGCACATCAACCGTATCAAGCTTACCCCGACATCATCAAAGCAGCGGTAAAAGATGCGGGTGGTGTTGCACAAGTTGCTGCTGGTGTACCTGCCATGTGTGATGGTGTTACTCAGGGACAACCGGGTATGGATTTAAGCCTGATGAGCCGTGATGTTATTGCGATGTCAACAGCTATTGGTTTATCACATAACATGTTTGATGGCGCGATGATGCTAGGTATTTGCGATAAAATAGTTCCTGGACTTCTTATTGCTAGTATGACCTTTGGTCATTTACCAACAGTCTTTGTGCCTGCAGGACCTATGCCGTCTGGTCTACCAAATAAAGATAAAGCTCGTGTGCGTCAGCAATATGCTAAGGGTGAGGCCAACGAAGAAGAATTACTTGAAGCTGAATCTGCATCTTACCATTCTGCTGGTACTTGTACATTCTTTGGTACAGCGAATTCAAATCAGTTAGTGGTTGAGGTAATGGGACTACATTTACCTGGCGCATCATTTATCGCGCCTAATACCCAGTTACGTGAAGAGTTAACAAAAGCTGCATCACGTCAAGCGACTCGATTAACACAGCAGTCAGGCAACTATATGCCTATTGGTAAAATGGTCGATGAACGGTCAGTGGTAAACGCAATTGTTGCATTACTGGCAACGGGTGGTTCAACTAATCTAACAATGCATATCATCGCTTTTGCCAAAGCTGCTGGTATTATTATTAATTTCCAAGATTTTAATGATCTTTCCGAAGCCGTACCATTATTAACACGAATATATCCTAACGGAGAGGCCGATATAAACCAATTTCAAGAAGCTGGTGGTATGGCGTTACTATTCCGCGAACTTATTGAAGGTGGTTTAGTGTTCGAAGATGTAGAAACTATTTGTGGCCGCGGGTTAACTCGATACACTAAAAAACCAGTATTAGAAAACGGTGAACTAAAATGGGTTGATTGTGTTGAAAAGTCACTTGACGATAGCATAATAGCAACGGTTGATAAGCCATTTAAAGCGACTGGCGGTTTACGTGTAATGAAAGGTAACTTGGGTGTTTCAGTAATTAAAACATCTTCTTTACGTGAGGGAAGTTTTGTTATCAAAGCACCAGCGATTGTTTTTGAAGATCAACATGAATTACAAACTGCTTTTGATGCAGGTGAATTAGAAAAAGATTTTGTTGCTGTTGTTCGTTTCCAAGGGCCAAAAGCACGAGGTATGCCAGAATTACATAAACTGACGCCATTGTTAGGTGTATTACAAGATAAAGGTTTTAAAGTTGCTATGGTCACTGATGGTCGTATGTCTGGTGCTTCAGGTAAGGTTCCTGCAGCCATTCATTTATGCCCAGAAGCACTTGATGGTGGTTTGATTGCCAAGGTGCAGACAGGCGACATGATTAACCTTAATGGTGAAACGGGTGAATTAACCTTGCTAGTAGATCAAGAAGAGTTAGCAAATCGCGATACAGCCTTATTTCAAGTTAATGGTCATCATGAAGCTATGGGCCGTGAGTTATTTGGCTTTATGCGTCGTAACTTGAGTTCAGCTGAAACAGGTGCTTGTTCGTTATTCGATTCATAATCAGCATTAATAAATAATAAATAACGATTAAGGAGTCATGTTTTGACTCCTGATTATAATTAATAAATAATTCAGCGTCTGTTTACCCTCGGGTTAAATAGCGCTAAGAAAATAAAGAGGAATTATGACAGTATCAAAAAATTGGCAAATTATGCCAAAGGACCTTTTTAACATGGGACCTATTGTTCCTGTACTAGTAATTAATAACGTTGCAGAAGCGTTACCAATTGCTGAGGCACTATTAACTGCGGGCGTTAAAGTATTAGAAGTCACTTTACGTACACCAGCAGCACTTGATGTTATAAGTGCTATTGCAAGAGAATTACCTGAAGCTATTGTGGGCTCAGGTACAGTGACTAATCGTCAGCAGTTACAACAGTCCTATGATGCAGGTGCTAAATTTGCTATTAGCCCTGGTTTAACAAAAGACCTATTACAAGCAGGTAATGAAAGTAATATCGCGTTAATTCCTGGTATATCTTCTATTTCAGAGCTTATGGATGGAGCTGATTATGGTTATGATCATTTAAAGTTTTTCCCTGCTGAAGCATCAGGTGGCGTTAGTGCTATAAAATCAATAGGTGGTCCTTTCCCTGATATCCGTTTTTGTCCTACTGGCGGCATAAACTTAAATAACGTTCGTGATTATTTAGCCTTGCCTAATGTTGTTTGTTGCGGCGGCTCATGGTTAGTATCAAGTGAAATTATTGAAAACAAGAATTGGTCTGAAATCACTAGATTAGCCAACCAAGTATTGGCACATGTAAAATAGGATACTAGCTTAATTAACTTTTATCCGTGAATAAATATAAAAAAGCCTGTCATTATAAATAATGACAGGCTTTTTTATATAGTTACATCAATTAAGCTTTATAAAAGTAGTAACGTTTTTACTGGTTTTTTTGTGCCATCTTCAAACGTTCAGCCATTGATAACGGCTCATCTTTACCTTTTTTTATTTCTCCTTTCTGAACTTCTTCTTTAACTTCTTCTACTTGACTGTCGCCTTTAAATACAGACTTCATCATATTTTTCATACCATTGAAGCTATCTTTAGTAGAATTATTCGCCTCTATATCGTCATGTAAAGACGATTGTGATGTAGCTTTGTCCGTATTATTTACTGATTTATTATTTTGATCTTTCGCCGGTTTTTTTATTTCAACAGTAGATTCTTTAACCTTTACGTCGCTAGAATCAGCACGTTTATGAGGCGTTGCTAATTTTTCTTGAGCAAGTTTGGCTCTACTTACTTGAGCACTAGATAGCGCGTCTCCATTACTATCTTGTGACACTGCTATGCTTTGATTACAAGAAGGCATAAATATATCATTTGAGCTCATTCTACGATCAAAGTCGTCAACAACCTCAGTCATCTCTGTTTCAGCTATATTTACAGCCTCTTTAACTTGAGATAATTTGCGCCTTAAACTATTATATTTTTTCTCAATATTATCGATAGCACCTTTTACATCATCATTTAAGTTCTGCGTTAGATCTTTGTACTCTTCAATTTGCTTATCAAACTTAGTAAGAGAAGATTGACTATGATTGATGCTATCGTCTATTGAAGTTAACTTTGATGCTAAACGTTGCTTTTTAGCTACAAATTTGTCAGATATTTCTTTCGGAATTGCAGGTGCTTGAACTGTTGGCGGAAGTACATCGACAAATTCACTAATACAATTGACAGGCTTCCACTGAGTAAAGGAAGGGTGCCAACCATAAACATTTGGGTTTGCGGCTAAATAATCTTTCGCTGCGTCTAAATCTAATGGGGCAGTTATTTCACCATTATTTGAAAAAAACCATTTTTTCATCGTAAATACTCTTATCTGTTAACGTTAGTTTTTATAATTAATTTGATTAACTCTCAGTTGGTATAAAACCAATGAGCAGTATTAATAATCAGTTTTAATTACGTTAGCTAGGTTTTTCTGTAGAGAGGCATACTGCTCTTCAATCTGCTTAACCACGATTTTAACTTGCTCTGTTAAGTCACGAGCCGTTTTGCCATGATTTTCAAGATCAGTATCAATTTCATACAAAGAATCAGACGTTATTTTGATTGTTTTATCAATACGGTCTAATGTTGTTAATAATTCTTTTTCTTCTCCAATTAAATCATCAATAAGTCCACTTGGGAGCTCTATTGGTGCGGTAGGAGGGGTAATTGACGTTTCAAATTCATCAATACAACTCACTGGAACCCAATGAGTATAAGAAGGATGCCAAGCATATAAGTCAGCATTCTTTGAAATAAATTCGTTTGACTCTTTTAAGCCTAAAGGACCAGTTACTTCACCATTGTTAGAAAAAAACCATTTTTTCATAATAATTATTACTCTCTTTAATATTCGTTACCTTATTATTGAATTAGGTAACAATAACGACCTATTTAATTTATTAATAACGGGTCTTCTACTATTTACTATTTAACGTTAGCTTAAGCCAACAGTCAAGCTATTTTGTTAATGCTAAGTTATAGCCTTGTATAACTTTTTCTGATGAGAATATAAATTATTTCTTATATGAATGTACTACGGTAAAATCTTAATTAATATATTTTATTATTTTATATTCAGCTATAAGTAAGGAACTTCGTTATAAAGAACAATAGTAATCCAAATAGCTGAAATTTAGACAAAAAAAAGCCAATTATAATATTTATAACTGGCTTTTAAAGTTAAAGAACGTGTTGTTCTATGGTTTAGTTGCCACTGCACTACTACGGCTTGCAACATCAGCAATAATAGCTGTCTTACCTGATGACTGATGAACGTGTCGTTCACTATCAGCCATAAAGCTTGTTGGTATATCTTTAATCGTTGTGATTGTTTCAGTTTTTGTCATTGGCGCTGTTGCATGACCAGAAAGACTGTTTGCTTTTTTAATTTGTCTTGCTAACTTTTTATCCTTCGGTGCTGTTTTCTTAGCCGCAGGAGCAACTTTTTTGACTTTTTTAACTGGGACAAGTTCTTCTTTTCGTTCTAATGGTAACTCTTGCTGTACTTCAGTCACATGCTCAGTAACTAGAGTTACTTCTACTGGTGTAGCTTCTACTGGTGTAGCTTCTACTGGTGTAGCTTCTACTGGTGTAGCTTCTACTGGTGTAGCTTCTACTGGTGTAGCTTCTACTGGTGTAGCTTCTACTGGTGTAGCTTCTACTGGTGTAGCTTCTATTGGTGTAGCTTCTATTGGTGTAGCTTCTATTGGTGTAGCTTCCACTGGCGTAGCTTCTATTGGTGTAGCTTCAAGTGAAGCAACTTCAAC
>CAJWZC010000040.1 GCA_913049915.1 uncultured Colwellia sp. | reverse complement strand
AATTACTTTTGTTGCACTTCAAACTTGAAACTAAGTTGTTTAATAAGTATGGCAAGTAGTTTAGCCTCGTTGTGGCGAATGGCTAATGACTGCCCATTTTCTATTAGTACGAGACTCTCGCTGTCAAATTCAAAATGTTTAAAGCTATAGCGCATCGTTTACTTGATTACCGGAATGATTGTTTCGCATTTATCTTAACTGATTCGTTATCAAAGCGGCAGATCAATTTGTGTAAATATATTTCCAGTCGGACTTTAATTATTTTAAAGTAACCACTTGCTAGTATTCCCCTACGTGGCATTATTGATTCAATTTTATTACCTTATTGATTTTGTCGACGATGGGTATGCGTTGGCATTCACTAAATTCATGTTGAAATCAACGGAGTTATTAATGTTTCCTAGCAGTAGTCGCCTTGCCTTAATTCTTATGGCATTGAGCTTGATGGGCTTATTTTCGTTTGGTGCCATAGCTCATGGTGTCGATGAAAGTACCCGTCTGTTTTTGCAAAATAATACTGGGGTTCAATTTTTCCCTTTTATGTACATTGGCGCTAAACATATGGTGACCGGGTACGATCATTTGCTGTTTTTAGCGGGTGTTATTTTCTTTTTATATAAGAGCAAAGACATATTACTTTATGTCAGCATGTTTACCTTGGGACATAGTTTAACGTTACTCTTTGGTGTGATTGGTGACATCCAAGTCAATGTCTATATTATTGATGCTATTATTGGTTTTTCTGTTGTTTATAAAGGTTTTGATAACTTAGGGGGCTTTCAGCGTACCTTAGGGTTTAGCCCAAATGCGAAAATAGTAGTGCTGATCTTTGGCTTATTTCATGGCTTTGGTTTAGCAACAAAACTACAAGAGTTTCAACTACCTCAAGATGGACTGCTGGCGAATTTAATTGCTTTTAATATAGGTGTAGAACTGGGGCAATTTACCGCGCTAATGTTTATTTTATTGGTGATTAGCTTTTGGCGTAAACATCATTCATTTAAACAATTTTCAACCGTAAGTAATACCTTATTAATGAGCGCAGGTTTTATGCTGATAGGTTTTCAGTTAACTGGTTATTTCACTAGCTAGCGCTATCACTAACAATAAGAAAGAAGAGACATATTTATGCAACATACCTTATCAAACAAAGCCTTAGTCAAATCAACCATTATCGCAGTGGCGATTGCTGGTTTAGTACTCGTTAGCTTTATATTACCAGCAGAGTACAATATAGACCCAACAGGTATTGGCGCGAAACTTGGTTTAACGACCTTAGCCAATCCAGTGGCTACTTCGGAAATTAAGGCTAAATCAAGTACTGAAAGCAGTACCGAGAGTCAAAAATCAGCGGATATTATTGAGGTTGTAGTACCTGCTAGGCGTGGTGTTGAGTATAAATTCGTCATGACACAGTTTAAGAAAATGGAATACACGTGGGAAACCGATGGAGAGCCATTATTTTTTGACCTTCACGGTGAGCCAGAGGGTGATACTACCGGCTATTACGAAAGTTATGCTATTGCGACGTTAACAGAAATGAAAGGTAGTTTTACTACGCCATTTACTGGTATTCATGGCTGGTATTGGAAAAACACTTCAGATAAACCCGTTGTGGTTAAGCTCAATGTAAGTGGCGAATACACGATTGTAGGTTTAAAAAAGTAGTACCATAAATCCATTCACCTTATAGAAAATGACGTTTGTCTCTATTTAGTGCTTATGTTTTGACATTAGTACTGAGCATTGGCAAAGTAATTTTTTAAATACTAAAAGATAATAATAATGAAACACATAAGCGCCGATACAAGCTCTCACATTATCTCTCAAACAGCTAATAAGTATAATAATAAAACCCAATTTAAGCGTTCTGCTTTAATGGTTGCCGTTGTTTTATCTTTAGGTGTGGCAGTAAGTGCTTGCCAAGATCCTAATGCCAGCGTTCAAAATGCCAAGGATATTACGGTAAAAAGTACTGAAACAGCAAAAAAATCCGTAGGAGTAGCTGTTGTTGATCAAGCACAATTAGCTATAGAAATATCTAAGAAGTATATTATTACAGATGGGCATATCGATGTTCCATATCGCTTAGAGAGTGAATTTGAAAATGTTGCTGAGCATACTGCACATGGCGATTTTGATTTTCCAAGAGCGGTTGCTGGCGGCTTAGATGCGCCTTTTATGTCGATATATATCCCAGCATCACTTGAAAAAACAGGTGGTAGTAAAGCCCTCGCTGATAAATTAATCTCTATGGTTGAAAACATAGTTAAAGAAGCACCAGGTAAATTTGCGTTAGCTCACTCAACGGCTGATGTTGAAAAAAACTTTGCTAAAGGCATCATTTCACTGCCAATGGGCATGGAAAACGGTAGTCCAATTGAAGGCGACTTAGCTAACCTCAAACATTTTTATGATCGCGGTATTCGCTATATTACCTTGACTCACTCAAAAGCGAATCATATTTCAGACTCTTCTTATGATGAAGCCCGTCCCGCAGGCGGTTTAACCGATTTTGGTAAAACCTTAGTCACAGAAATGAATAATATCGGCGTGATGGTTGATGTTTCTCATATCTCTGATGATGCTTTTAATGATGTGATGGCAATCAGTAAAACACCCGTTATTGCTTCACACTCTTCTGCTCGTCACTTTACCCCAGGTTTTGAGCGTAATATGAGTGATGACATGATTAAAACGCTGGCGAAAAATGGTGGCGTTATTCAAATTAACTTTGGCTCTAGCTTTATTACTCAAAAAGCAATTGAGTACGGTAAATTGCGTAAAGCGGCGATAAAATCATTTAGTGCTGAAAATAACGTTGAAGAAAAAAGTGACGAAGTTGAAGCATTTAAAGTCGCTTATAAAACCAAATACCCTTATCCGTTTGCAAGCTTATCGGATGTGCTCGACCATTATGATCATATCGTTAAATTAGTTGGTATTGATTATGTCGGTATAGGCTCTGATTATGATGGTGTTGGTGACAGCCTACCTAATAACCTCAAAGATGTGTCTTCTTATCCTAACTTGATAGAAGGTTTGTTAAAGCGCGGTTATAGCGAGCAAGATATTGCCAAGATTCTTTCAGGTAATGTGATGCGTGTCTGGAAAGCGGTTGAGGTTTATGCTGAACAGCATTAAATGGTAGAATACTTTTAGTTCTCATTTAATAAGTAACTAAAATTAATGACGATTGCTTTGTACATTAATAATTACTAATCACTTGTTTGTTAAGCACAGTGATTAGCAACTTTTGTATATTTTAAGATATTAGAGTGCGTGTTGTTATTTTGACTACTAGGCTATTTTAGGGTAATAATTCAATCGCACGAACTTGTAAAATAGCTTCGCCACCACTTTTATCTGTCATACTTGGTGTTAAATAAATAGCGTTAATATGTTGAGGTAATAAACCATAATCTGTTGAGTTTGCAGGTGTCCATTTTGGTCGGTAGAAGTCTTTTAAATCAACTACCTTTGTTGTCCAACCCTTGGTTTTCGGTAATTTAATTTGATAATGGGCGTAACTTTCATCCCCCTTTTTACCGTATTCGAGCTGTGATAACTTAATGATAAGTGGTATATCACATTGATAAGTTAAACGTATTTTTTTATTACCAGCTAATGAAGCCATAGGGAGTCTATGAATAAGTTCAATCCATGAATTACGCTTTTCATCAACTCGAGGAACACGTCTGAATTTAATCCAAATACCGCCATGCCTAATAAGCTTTTCGTTAATAATAGCTTCACTGCCATAGGGATCAGTATCATAACTCCATTGGTGCTTATCTAATACAGTATGAGTGTTATTGGCATTGGCAGCTACCATAAACAAAAGCAGTAAGCTAGTTAGAGCAGCAAGCAATGATATTTTGAAAAAATACATTTATACCCTTTAAATAGAGGTTTCGCGTAACTTAGTTGTAAATAATAAATAAAGACAGCCCGACAAGATAGCGCTTAACGTTATTAGGGTGTTAATTTATACAGCTATGAGCAAGGTTTATTCATTATTTCATTGTGGTACCAACAAAAAGGGATAGTCCATAACCCTCAGTCAGGTAATTTTATCAATGATAACAGCCATAACCCCGTTACCATTCAGTATGTATTTTTCAGAGTACTTTATCTAAGTATTATTTTCCTTTAGACCAGCAGAACGCCATAAATAATACAGTGCAGGCAACACGAGTAATGTTAATAACATCGCGCTAGCCATACCACCCACCATAGGCGCCGCGATACGGCTCATTACTTCTGAGCCAGTACCGGTACCATACAATATTGGTAATAAACCAACAATCACCGTTCCTCCGGTCATCATAATAGGTCTTATTCTTAACCCCGCACCATGAAGCACGGCTTGTAATATATCGGCTTTAGTTGTCGTTTTTCCTTGCTCGGCATTATCGGCCAAGAGGGTATGATAGGCTTGATTCAAATAAACCAACATAATAACGCCAATCTCAACGGCAACACCAGCTAGGGCAATAAAACCAACACCTACCGCAACAGAGAAGTTGAAGCCTTGTAAATACATCAGCCAAATACTACCCACCATTGCCAGCGGTAGCGTACCTAAAATCATCGCTACTTCAATAACATTACGAAAGTTTAAATACAGTAAGACAATAATAATTGCCAAGGTTAACGGCACAACATAAGTCAGCTTAGCTTTTGCACGTTGCATGTATTCATACTGACCTGCCCAAGCAATAGAATAACCCGTAGGAAGTTTTAATTCGTTATCTACCACTTTTTGTGCACTATCAACATAAGTGCCAACATCTACACCTTCTATATCTATGAAAGCCCAGCCGTTTAAACGCGCATTTTCTGATTTTATACCAGGAGGGCCATCTTCAATAAATATATGCGCGACATCCCCTAACGAAATTCGCTGACCGTTGGGTGTAACTATGGGAAGTTGTGAAAGCTGCTCTGGAGAATCTCGGTAATCTTGCGGGTAGCGTAAACTGACAGGATAGCGCTCTAAACCTTCGACAGTCTTGGTGACATTCATACCGCCAATAGCCGTAGCAACAACTAGCTGAATATCACTGATATTTAAACCGTATCGAGCTGCTTTACCTCGTTGAATATCAACCTTGATATAACGCCCACCAGCCACACGCTCAGAGTATACCGAAGCAGTACCGGGAACATTCGCTAAAATACCCTCTAGCTGTTGACCAATTTCTTGGATAGTTTCAAGTTTCGGCCCCGATATTTTAATGCCGACGGGTGTTTTTATGCCGGTAGCTAACATATCAATACGGGTTTTTATGGGCATAACCCAAGCATTGGTGACGCCGGGTAGTTTCACTAGAGCATCAAGCTCCTTTTTCAAACTCTCGCTAGTCACCCCTTCGCGCCATTCACTTTTGGGTTTAAATTGGATAAAGGTTTCTATCATAGTTAACGGGGCAGGATCTGTTGCCGTTTCAGCACGACCCACTTTACCAAACACGGTCTTTACTTCAGGTACTGTCTTAATTAGTTTGTCGGTTTGCTGTAATAGTTGTCTGGCTTGGCCGATAGATATACCAGGATAAGTTGTCGGCATATACATCAAATCACCTTCATCAAGAGGTGGTATGAATTCACTACCTATTTTATCTAGTGGATATAAACCAATGAGAAATACCACGAAAGCAGCAGATAAGGTAACTTTAGGGAAACGTAATACGGCTTTGAGTGTGGGCATATAGAGCGCTGTTAAAAATTTATTCACTGGATTTTTATGTTCAGGCAGTACTTTACCGCGAATAAAATAACCCATTAATACTGGCACCAAGGTAATGGCTAAAGCTGCGGAAGCCGCCATCGCATAACTTTTAGTGTAAGCCAGTGGTGAAAACATTCGACCTTCTTGCGCTTCAAGGGTAAATACAGGCACAAAACTTACCGTTATAATCAATAAACTAAAAAACAGTGCAGGGCCTACTTCACACGCGGCATCGGTAACTATCTGCCATCGGTTTTTATCGGTTAACGGCTGATCTTTAGGTAAGCGTTCCATGTGTTTGTGCATGTTTTCAATCATGACAATAGCGCCATCAACCATAGCGCCAATGGCAATAGCAATACCACCAAGAGACATGATATTGGCATTTAAACCTTGGGCATGCATGACGATAAAGGCCGTTAAAATCCCGACAGGAATACTAATGATGACCACTAAAGAAGAACGCAGATGAAAAAGAAAAATAACACAGACTAAAGCAACCACAGCAAACTCTTCTAACAGTTTCATCGCCAAGTTACTCACTGCACGTTCAATAAGTGCAGATCTGTCATAAACAGGGACAATTTCTACCCCGTCAGGTAAGCCTTTTTTCAACTGTTCGAGTTTATCTTTTACGCGGTTAATAACTTGCTGAGCATTTTCACCAAAACGCATCACTACAATGCCGCCAACGGTTTCACCTTCACCATTAAGCTCGGCGATACCACGACGCATTTGTGGACCCGTGCCTATTTCAGCAACATCTTTCAGTAACAGCGGTGTGCCATTTTCATTAACCCCTAACGGAATATTCTCAAGATCTTCCACGCCCTTTAAATAGCCGGTAGCGCGTACCATATATTCGGCTTCAGCCATTTCTACCACGGAAGCGCCAATCTCTTGGTTACCTTGCTTGATGGCGGTTTGAATAAGCGATAATGGAATACCAAAAGCGCGCAGCTTGTCAGGGTTAACTTGTACCTGATATTGTTTAACCATGCCGCCCAATGCAGTTACTTCTGAAACACCTTTTACGGTTTGCAGTTCATATTTTAGAAACCAATCTTGTAAGCTTCGTAATTGACTTAAATCATGTTGACCGGTTTTATCCATTAAGGCATAAAGGTATACCCAACCAACACCAGTAGCATCGGGCCCTAATTGCGGTTTTGCCTCACTAGGTAAGTTAGGTGATACCTGACTTAAATACTCTAATACACGCGAACGCGCCCAGTAAAGGTCGGTATCTTCTTCGAAAATAACATAAACATAAGAATCACCGAAAAAAGAGAAACCACGCACTGTTACTGCACCAGGTACGGATAACATCGCGGTAGTTAGTGGGTAAGTCACTTGATCTTCAACGACCTGCGGCGCTTGCCCTGGGTAACTTGTTTTGATGATAACTTGTACATCTGACAAATCAGGCAGTGCATCAATCGGGGTGTTTTTTACTGCATATAAACCTAGGCCAACTAAAATCATAGTGGCCAGAATGATGAAGAAACGATTACCTACCGACCAGCGGATAATAGCAGTAATCATTGCACGTCTCCTGTAAGAATAAGTCCTTGAGGCATGCCATGTGACATGCCATGGTTGATATTAGGAGTCATGGTCATAGCGCTAACAATAATAAACTCACCCGCTTGAATTTCGAAGGTAAACATTAAATAAGCATCAAGCGTAAATAGTGTCATATCAACACTGTCAGCGACAATGAAGTCAATGGTGGCTGCTTCTCTATCCCATTTGACAATCGCTTCACGGTCGATAGTGACCATGCGGTGATCGGTCATCACGGAAGTGACAGTACCATGTACGGTGGCTGAAGCAATATCGCTTTGATTTTGCATGTCAATTTCTTCATCTGAATCGCTATTCGATTTTTTATCTGCATTCATGCGTTTAAAATCAGAGCTCTTGCTTGATTCAGAATCGAGTAAAAATTGTGCAGATCTGACCACTTTTTCTCCGGCAGAAAGACCTGAAAGGATCTCGATATTATGTCGATCAAAACGGCCAATTTTTACGGCAACAGACTTGAAGTAACCATCACCTAACGCTAAAACGACTCTGTCTTGATTACCGGTACGAATAACTGCTTCTCTAGGTACCTGCAAAGCAGGTTCGTTATTACTGATAGCAATGGATATTTGCGCGAACATATTAGGTTTTAAATCACCGTTTTGATTATCAAATTGCAATCTCACAACACCAGTTCTAGTTTTTGGATCTAACATCGGATGCACATGTTCAACGTTACCTTGCCATTGTTTAGACGGTAAATAATCCAAACGCATGCTGGCGCTATCTCCTATAGCTACTTTAAAAACGTCTCGTTCAAAAAACTCTGCTTTTACCCATACCTGCGTCAAATCGACTATGGATAACATCATAGTTTCTGGTTTTACGTAAAAGCCTTGTCTGACAAATAAGCTTTCTACCACGCCATTTTGTGGGGCGTAAAAGGTGACATTTAACTGTACTTTTTTATCTTTTTTTAAGGCGTTAATGGCGTAACGAGGAATTTGTAGGGCGATCAGGCGATTTTCCGCGGCAGAAATTAAACGTTGATTTTTTCGATCTAATGCAAGTAATAGCTCTTCTTGAGCATTCACTAACTCTGGTGAATATATATCATAAAGCGGCTGACCTTTTGTTACGGGGTCGCCAATGGCATTGATATGAAGTTTTTCAACCCAGCCTGAAATACGTGGGTGAATATGTACTAATTTATCTTCGTCATAAGTGACATAACCTACCGTTTCTATGGTGGTATTGAGTGCGCCATAGCTTGCTTTAGTAGTACGTACACCTAAGTTGTTAACCACGCTTGGTGATATTTTTATGGTGCCTTCACCTTCATCCATCGTATTATTTTGACTACCATAATAAGGGATTAAATCCATGCCCATAGGGGATTGACCCGGTTGGTCACGTTTATAGTTTGCATCCATGGGAGCTACCCAATACAGCGGTTTATTTTCATCAATGTCTGTAGAATTATCAACAGAACCAGCATTAGATAAATACTGAACGGGTAATAATTTTAGGATAACAAGGGTAATAATGGTACCAATTAATATGCCTGCAGCGATGAGCTTTGTCGTCGTATTTTTATTGGTTAGTTTTTGTTTTTCATTGTCATTATCATTTTTAGGGGGAGTCATTATCTTTCCTCACGCATAGCAAATGCTTGTTGCGGTTTTACCAAATTACCAATAAAAAGGTAATTCAATTCTAATATAATTTTTTGTTCTTCAACGGTGATTTTTAGATACTCAATTTCTGCATTAAGTACGGCAATACGGGATCTTACGACTTCTGAAAAATCACCATCATCATTGGTATAGGCTGTTAATGAGGCTTCTGCTTGGTCATGTATTTGTGGCAATAATCTTGTTTGGTAAAGTGTTTTACGGCTATTGAGTCGTTTCAAACGGCCTTGTGCACTTGAGAATGCCGCCAATAATTGACGTAATAATAATATTTTTTCTGTTTTAACCACTTCAGTTGCTGAAATAGCTGATTTTACTGTCATATCTTGACGATTATCAGTAAACAGTGGCAGATCGAAAGTAACGCCAACAGTGAATAAGTCAGCACGACTATTACCCATAGGATCATCATCTCGATAACCATAACTCGCATTAACGCCCCATTCTGGCTTATAGGCTTGTTCGGCCAAGTTTATGCCTGTTTTCGTTGCTAATATTTTTTTATCTAGCGCAAACACTGCCGGATGTTTAGCTAAATACTGAGCGAGCTCCTCAACAGATAACCAGTTATTACCTTGAAAATTATTACCTTCGGAGTAAGCAATGGTTAAACCCTGATGAATCAAGTCTAGTTGGGGTAATTTTTTGGTTAATTTCATCTCGTGTAATTGACTAATAGCAACTAGGGTATCTTGTGTATTATTGGTAAGAAAGGTCATTGATAGCCATTGCGATAACATACCTAAATAGGCATTTTTCTGTTGCGCTAATATATCTAACCTGTCATCGAGACGAGTTAACTCTAACTGTGCACGCACAATATCTTGTTGACGTGTTTTACCTAACGTTGAAGAATAACTGGCTTGGGCAACATCAGCTAATTGCTCGAACAAGGAACGATTTAGTTCTATCAGATCAATGCTTTGTTGCATACGATACGCATCAAGCCACAAACTACCAACAGTTACTGCGACTTTAGCTTCTCTGTCACTTCGTTGAAAGGGATAAGCTTCACTTTGAATACGTAATTGCTGATTTTTTATCGTTAGGCTATCACCACGAGGAAACATCTGAGTAATACCGACCTTAAGCTGTGTCATACCTTCTTGGGCAAAATCAAAACCATCGGTTGGAAGGTTTGCTAATGCGACTGACATTTTAGGATCAGGCAAACTTGCAGCAGCATGACTCATTGCTTCAACGGCTTGTTGCTGATGTTTATTGCCCATAAGCCACGGATCATTTTTTTGTGCGGTGGTTACTGTATTATTAAATGACCATGTTTTATTATCGTCTACATAGTTATTGTCAGCAGCTTTAACAACTGGGCTATAAGCGAATAACATACTGGCTGTTATAGCGCTAGTAATAACGAGGAACGTGTTAGCTGAAAAAGAAAATGGAAACATAACTCCCTCCTGAGGGAATATTGTACGGAATTAAATATTTTGTTAACTAAGTTACTATAAATTACCAAGCAACTAGAAGTTTTGCTGCGTCGATTATTACAAGTTATCAATGATAAGAGTAAACAACAAAGTTTAGATGCAATGAGGCTATGATTAGCTCAGTATAGGTGGTCTATAAAGGGAAGTTGGTGTTTGGCTTGTTACTAAAGTTGTGGCGGAAGCTATCTTGTTTTCTATGGCAATTTCTGGAATATAATGAATGACTGCAGTGAATGCTGATGCAGTTGAACAGCCACTAGTTAAGCAATCACATTCTTGAGCGCAGCAATCTTCGGTGGTAGTTGTTGAGTAAGCCGTTGTTGCTTTATTACAATCAGACATGTCACTCATATTATGATGTGAGCTTGTTATTGATGACTTATCAGCCATAGATTGCATACTTGTCATGCTATAAAACATAGTTATAGATGCCATAGATTGACCAATAAAGATCAAACAAAGTAACAACACCATCAATGTTTTATTTATAAAAGTAGGCACAAGCAGCACTTAAATTATCAGTTAGGTACTATTGACTAATTATTAGCTAAGTCTTAAATAGGGACTAGTTAGTTAATAATCACTCAATAGAAAGTATTTTAATTCTAGCATCATTGAAAAGAACATAGCAATAATACCACTAAAAAGGATGGTGTATAATCTTCAATGTTTCATTCATTTTGTGATGTTGTTCATTACTTATGTTCTCTTATGACGGTCTTACTTAATATGAAAGTAAGAGATTATGTGTTAATCAATGATATTTAAATTATGAAAAAACATTATATTCTGTTGAACTTTCGATATTTTTTTGCAGATATTTGTTAGGTATTTATACAAGGTAGAGCCTTGGTAATGAGGTTATTTCACATAAAAAGGCGATAACGCTGTAAAAATAGCCAACAAACGCTATCCAAAGGATTCGGCTAAAAGCGTTTGACTCTTTGTTGAGTAGTATTTGCTTAGAGTGACTACCCACAACCATTAAAACGCTTGTATCTCGATCAAAATTTAATCGAGAAAGATCAACAGATCTTAGGCTTTTGAAGCTATAGCATAATAACGTTATTATTAATTTTTAACTGATGAAAATAATAGTAAATTACGTTATATGATAATTAGATGAGCATCGTTAGTCAGATCCACATCCCTGTTAGGATAAGTATATAAAATGAGTTTATTATGACCTATTGGCAAAAGTTCACGTTATTAAATAAACGTATTAGAGGCGTTATTTATAGTGCTATAGCCGTATTAATTTATGCTATAGCAGGCTTCTTTATTGTACCTCTGGTATTAAAGCCGGTTGTTATTGATACATTGACAGAAAAATTAGAACGACAAGCCCAATTAGAAGCAATCGAATTTAACCCGTTTACTTTATCCATTACCTTAAAAAAATTCAGTATTACGGGTAGACATACGGATAAATTACTTGGTTTTGATCTATTAATTTTAAACCTTCAAGCTTTACCTCTCATACAAAAAATCATTTCATTTGATCAAATAATCATTAATCAACCAGAAATTAGCGTGGTAATACTTGCTAATGGTGAATATAACTTTCAAGACATCATTGTTAAAAATGCTTCTGCCAAAGGAGAAGATGAAAAGACAGATGATCCTGTTTGGGTTTTATCAATAGATAAATTTCGTCAAAATGAAGGGATCATCAACTTCAGTGATCAAAATAGGGAAACAAGCTATCAACACCAGATTAAAGAAATTAATGTGGCGTTGGATAATTTTTCTACCAAACCGGGTGACAATAATATCCATCATGTCAACGCTAAAACATCACAAGGTACAGAGTTTAACTGGCAAGGAAACTTTAGTTTATTTCCTCTCAAGTCATCTGGTGAGATTGGTTTAGTCAGTAAATTACATGTTATTTCTGATTATTTGCAACAAAGAACATTATTCAGTATTACTGACGGTACATTAACACTTAACAGTCAATATCATTTTGATTTTTCCCCTGAAGCGACACAGTTTACCCTTAATAATTTAATAGCCTCAATTTCTACGTTAGAGATTCGTCGGCAAACGGACAACGAAAAAATCATCACATTGGATGAATTTACTCTAGATCTTGAATCTTTGGATACATCTAATAAAAAAATCTTAATTAAGGATATTGCCAACAAAGGTAGCTTTATTGCGCTTAACAGAAATAAGTTATCAAAATTTGATATTGAAGACTTATTTATCCTACAAGACGCAAACCAAGCTGTTGAATCAATTAAAACTGAAAACTTAAATAAAAATAATACGGTAATAAATCCTAATGAAACTAAGGATGAAAATTGGGATCTAGAAATAGCGAGTATCAGTACAGTTAATAATAATATCGTCATTAACGACCGTTCAGTATCTCCATCTGCGATTCATGACGTAACAATAAAATCGTTAACCATTGAAAATTTAAACCCTTTTACTGATGAACTCGCATTATTATCGTCAGAGATACGTTTGAATAATCAAGGTGTTATTGAGGCAAAAGGGACAATGAAGCCTAAGTCTAAACAGTTATCTCTTGCTGTAGATACAGAGCAAATATCCCTGAAAGATTTTCAACCTTATATCAACTCTATTGCAAATATCAAAATACTCAATGGTGCATTAGCTACCAATTTAAACATCAATATTGACGCTGCGAATGTTACTCCCTTATTAGACATTAATGGCGATATGAAAATAAGCTCACTCAATGTCATTGATACTAAGTCAAATGAAGGGCTTTTAAGTTGGGATAATTTAATCTTAGACGATCTTAAATTTAGTTACCCTGCGCAAAACTTAACGCTGTCAGCTATTAACATTGAAGCGCCTTTTTTACATTTTGTTATTGATGAAAGTGGTACGACTAACCTTCAACAATTGTTGATACCTGCACAAGTTAGTACAGTGGATCCAGAGACGAAAAAGGTTATATCGGAAGCCAAGTCTGAGGTAAGTTCAACAGAAAAAAGTTTCACTGTAGATATTAATAAAATCAATATAGTTAATGGCAAAATGGATTTCTCAGACGGTTCATTAGCGCCAAAATTTAGCGCCGGAATTTATAGTTTAAATGGTGATATAACAGGGGTATCTTCTAAGGAGGACAGTAGAGCAAAAATAGATTTGAAAGGTAAAATAGATAGATATGCGCCTGTTATCATTAAAGGCTTTGTTAACCCACTAAGTCATGATGTATTCACTGATATTGATATGTTATTTCAAGGAATAGAATTAACGACATTTACGCCTTATAGTGGCAAGTTTGCAGGCTATAAAATAGACAAAGGAAAATTAAGTTTAGGACTCAATTATAAACTGTCTAAAAATAAGCTTGTGGCTGAAAATATAGTGACTTTAGATCAACTGACTTTAGGCGAGGTTGTTGATAGTGAAGAAGCGACTAGCTTACCGATAAAATTTGCCTTATCTCTCCTAAAAGACGCAAACGGTGTAATAGAATTTAATTTACCTATTCGAGGTGACATTGATAATCCCGATTTCCGTTACTCAAGTTTAATTTGGGGGGCATTGGGCAATATGCTTACGGGAATTATAAGTTCTCCTTTTAAAGCGTTAGCAAGTTTAGTTGGCGGAGATAGTGACAATTTAGATCAGGTGACTTTCAGTGCAAATAGTTTTGAAATTAGTGAAGTGGAGAAAGTTAAATTGAATTCTCTTGCTAAAGCATTGTTGCAAAGACCTTCTTTATACATAGAAATAAGAGGCTTAAGTTCAAACTTAATTGATCATGATGAAATGGCGTATGTAAAAGTATTACAACACCTTGAATTAACGCCTAGAACATTATCTGAGACACTGACAGAACATGAGAAACAATCGATTGTTACTTATTACGTTTCTTTGAATACACAAAAGGATCAAATAAATATTGAAGAAGTATCTTCCAAGCCAGCGGTCACTCCTCTCGCTTTAACCCAGCAAGAACAAGATCAAGAAAAAGAAAAACTCTTTAGCGAGGCGATAAAATTTATCCTCGCTGAAACGCCTATAACAGAAGCCGAATATTTAATGCTCGCAAAAAAACGTGCATCACAGATTCAAAAATATTTGATTGAAACTGCTCTAGTTCCAAGTAGTAATGTATTTTTACTCGACAGCAGTAGTGAAATTGAAAATAAGTATGCCAACATTGAGAAATCACAAATTACACTACCACTTAGTTTAAAAGCAAAATAATATTTTTTGAAGAGTGGCTTTTGTTCTAGCATTATTGAAAAGAAGATAGTAATAATAGCCCCTCTATTAAATCCATTGATATCTCAGGGCTATATTAGTAGTTTAAAAATTTTAGCTGAGTCAAACTGTCGTTGGTAGTTTACTAACCTTTGATTAATAAAATATTCTGCTGAGAACAATAAATGGTATTAACTGGATATAATAGGTACAGATATAATGAAATTTATAAAAATATTGTTGTGTTATTTTCCTTGTTTTATAGCAAATGCAAATCAAAAAATTATTATTAATGATATTCAATGGCTACCTTACTTTATGATTAATGCAAAAGAAGAAGGTTCAGGTTTGGCTAAAGATATCATCAGCTTATGCTTACAACGTGGAGGGTAGCAAGTTGAATACCGTGAACTTCCTATTAAACGAACCCATCACTTTATGGAGGAGGGAGAAATTGATATTACCGTTTATTCTTATAAAGAAAAAAGATCCTTTATTATGGCAAAGAAGCGTTATTCAATTCAGAATATGGATTTATGGTGAGAAGAAATAGTGATATTAAAATAAATAAGTTAGCCGATGTAGAGCCTTATGTTATTCGATATTTGGCGGGATTAAGTTATTCACCGGAACTAAAAAAAATTATTGATACTAAAACTGAAATCGGCAAAGGTGTTACCGGTTATTCTTTAAAAGCAATATTTTTACAATTACTTGCTAAAACATCCCGATTTGAAATTATGGCAGATTCAAAAATAATATTACTCTGGTAAGCTAAAAAGTTAGGTGTTACCGATAAAATAAAAGTTTTAGACTATAGCATTAAGAACAAGGATTATTACATTACCGTATCGAAACGTTCAAAGAACATTAAAAACCTAAAGATTTTCTTAATAAAATCGATATTTGTTTACGTGATATAAAGCAAAGTGGCGAGCTTAAAGTAATTTTAGCTCGTTATGGGATTTATTAACTATTTAATTTTGAAATAATTTCTATAAGTTATAGAAACCCTCTCCTTACTCTATACTAGATTGCATAGAGCTATTCTCGTTTACCGCTTTCATAGTGCATGGATAACCCCTCCAATAATAACTAAAGTTTCATTTTAAAAATATTACCAGAAATAATTGCGAATTCCATAAACTATTAGAAAATATTGGTGGTATAAAAAGAACCCATGGTTATGGTAATTTAAATACTGTAATAGATTCAAATGAGAGTGTTGGAAGTGGTGGCTTAGTAGAGAAAATTACTTCAGTAGTCTTACATACCGAGCTAATGAACCGATGATCGATTCTATGCTGCAAGAGCTTGGTTTAGTCAATAAAGAGTCTGGTATATTAAATGATTTGGTTATAGGTAATCATGCTTTAATTGATGATACTAAAACCGTTGTCCAGCAATCAAATATGGCAAAGGTAAATACTAAAATGAATGATCAGTAGATACCTACAGAGTAATTATTATTGAACCTATTCTTTAATATGTTTAGGTGTGTGTTTAGTTTATTATTACGCAAAGGTTACAGACATTATTCTTTACACCTTGGTCATATTTATCTTGACTGAGGTAAAGTTAAGACTATTCAAATATATACAAGGATTTTTATGCGCGGAGCAGGTGGAACATCAGGTGGTTTAGGGCAGTTTTTCATTGGATTGATCATGATGTGCGGCGGTTTTTACTTACTGCTTAACGCTATAACGGTGAGCTCTAGTTTTGGTATGGGTATGCGCTTGTATGGCTTTTCTGCCATGGGTGGTAGTTATAGCGTCACTAGTGGTATGGTGATGATCCCATTTATGTTTGGTGTAGGTCTGATTTTTTATAACGGTAAAAACCCTATTGGCTGGGTACTCGCACTAGGTTCTATTACCGGTCTTATTTTTGGTGTGATTTCTTCTATCCGTTTTAGCATGAGAACCATGACTTCGTTTGATTTAATCGTGATTCTGGTACTGGCTATGGGTGGATTAGGCTTGTTCTTACGTTCACTGAAGAAAATGGATGCGGTTAAGCCAGCTGAACAATAAATAATATCTGTAGTTGAAAAGGGTATAGCACGATGTAATCGTGTTATACCCTTAACGTTGAAATTAAAGGATTATTTCTCCTTCATATTCCATAAAATATCTTGGCCACTACCCATGACGGTAGTCGGTAACTTCCCATCCCATTGTTGTGCTTTAACATATTCCACTAAGGTTTTATTCGACTTAATCGCAGCCGCTTTCTTCATCATTGCCTCAGCTTCTGCTAATCCTTTGACTAAAATAGCTTCAGCTTCTGCTTTTGCCTCTATTTCAATCGCGTAAGCACTACCATCAGCACGTGCTTTTTCAGCATCACGCTTAGCTTCCGCAGTGTTTACCTCACGTTGTGCTTCAAGCTTTTGACGCTCTAAGCGATGCTTTTCTGCGGCAGCTAAGTTCTTTTCTGTTTGTTTAGTTTCGATACTTTGTAAGTACTTTTGGGGTAATACTAAGTTTTCAATTTGTACGCTATCCAGTTTTACCGGAAATTCGGACATAGCAGCGAGTAGTGTTTCTTCAATTCTTTGAATAACTTGACCACGATTTTGAATGATCTGTTCTGCTTTAAATCGCGCTAGTGCATCTTTAGTGGCAGAACGTAAACGAGGATCTAAAATACGATTTTCAAATTGATCTAAACCGCCATAACCTTTATATAACTCAAAGGCTTCTGCACGTATTACTGTCCAGTTAACGGAGACTTCAGCTTGTACGGGCATTTGCTCAAAAGTTGATGCTTTGAGGTTTTCTGAATTTTTTCGCGTACGGATTTCTAATTCTTCAACGGTGTCAGCAAAAGGGATTTTTGTATGTAAGCCTGGGTTGACTTGCGTCGTTGCTTCACCGAAACGCTTGACAATACCTACATGACCTTCATCAATGGTGTAGGGGACTTGCCATAAAATAAGTGCAGTAACAACTGCAGCAGAAATTTTTACAAAATGTTTGGTTATTTGAGCCGTATCAATATCGACTGGGGTTTTTGTTATTCCATTTTTCAACATATGTTTTCCTTATTGTTATTAAATTTTCAGTAGTTTTTTATTAGATATTTATCTTAATAATATTTGTAACTAGTGTGTTAATAACAATAAAGGCTTGACATAATATGTCAAGCCTTTTGTTTTATCGACTACTTAAAGTAAGAAAACCTAAGCAGAAAATTAGTTCAAAAAGGTTTGATAAGCGAGGTTGTCGGTTTCTTCTTGCCACTGATAACCAAGATCATCAAGGTGTTTGAAGAATTCATTTTGTTGATTTTTATCAAGATCGAAACCAGCAAGTACCTGACCAAATGCTGCGCCATGGTTACGGTAATGAAATAAGGTGATATTCCAATACTCACCCATAGCAGCTAAGAATTTTTCTAATGCCCCAGGATACTCAGGAAATTCAAAACTAAATAGTCGTTCATCATTATTACTTTTAGCTGAACTTGGGCTTTTACCACCAATCATATAGCGAACATGCAGCTTTGCTAGTTCATTGTCGGTAAAATCTCTTACTTGATAGTTTTCGTTTACTAGCCCTTGAAGTAATTGCTGACGTTCTTGTAAACTGCCACCGAGACGAACACCAACAAAAACTTCAGCACTAGGTTTACCTGAATAACGATAGTTAAATTCAGTAATTGCGCGGTTACCTATTGCTTGGCAAAAACGTTTAAAACTGCCTTTTTCTTCTGGAATAGTAACGGCTAGTATCGCTTCTTTCTTTTCGCTTAATTCGCAACGTTCTGATACATAACGTAAGGTATGAAAGTTCATATTTGCACCAGAAAGTATTGCTACTAATGATTCATTACCTTTACTCGTTTGCGTATACTTTTGTAATCCGGCTAATGATAAAGCACCTGCAGGCTCAGCAATTACACGTGTTTCTTCAAAAATATCTTTGATTGAGGCACAGATTTCATCAGTTGATACGGTAATGACTTCATCACAAAACTGTTGAATTAAACCAAAAGTATTTTCACCAATACGTTTAACGGCAACACCATCAGCAAACAAACCGACTTGTGCTAGATCGACAGGCTCCCCGGCTTCAAGAGCGGCTTTCAAGCAGGCTGAGTCGTCAGCTTCTACGCCAATAATCTTAGTACTTGGACTTAGTTGTTTGAGGTATACAGACATTCCAGCAAGCAGACCACCACCGCCAACCGGTATAAAGACCACATCAGCATGAGGTAATTGTTGTAACAGTTCTTTAGCTACTGTGCCCTGACCAATCATGACTTCAATATCATCGAAGGGATGCACTAGGGTCTTTTTTTCTGCTTTAGCATATTCGATTGCAGCGGCCTGTGCCTCATTGAAATTATTACCCACTAAACGTACTTCACCACCAAAGCGTTTTACATTGTCTACTTTGATGTCAGGTGTAGTTTTTGGCATGATGATAGTTGCTTTAATGCCAAGTTTTTTTGCGGCTAACGCTAAACCTTGGGCGTGATTTCCAGCTGAAGCAGCGATAACACCATGGATACATTGCTCTTCAGTTAAACCATTAAGTTTATTATAAGCGCCTCGTAATTTAAACGAATGTACGGGTTGCTGATCTTCACGTTTTAGATAAATATGATTATTTAATCGAGAAGATAACTTGTTGCAAGCTGTTAGTTCAGTTTCAATAGCAAGATCATAAATAGGAGCAAGTAGAATACGTCTTAGGTAATCTAATGGTGTTTGTAGTGCTGCTTGTTTTAGAGTGTCTGTCATTAGATTTACCTAGGAATTAGATGGAGCTATTTGCATAGTTTCTTTAACATTACTTAAATTGAACGCGACAAAAGTGGCGTTCAACTCTTTTACTTTATTAGTCAACTAAACCATCAAGTAAAGCACGGTTACGTACAGCGCCTTTATCGGCACTCGTTGCTAACATTGCGTAGTTTTTTAATGCATAGCTAATTGGACGAACTCTGTCTTTTGGTTTCCATGCTTGCTTACCTTTCGCTTCCATTGCAACGCGACGGGCATACAGCACTTCTTCAGAGACTTGCAAGATAATTTCACGCGTTGGAATATCGATGTGAATGATATCACCTTGTTCAACTAAGGCGATTGTACCGCCATCAGCGGCTTCAGGAGAAACATGACCAATGGATAACCCAGAAGTACCACCAGAGAAACGACCGTCTGTTAACAAGGCACAGGCTTTGCCTAAACCCATAGATTTTAAGTAAGTCGTTGGATAAAGCATTTCTTGCATACCTGGGCCACCTTTAGGGCCTTCGTAACGAATAACGACTACTTCACCAGCAACTACTTTTTTGTCAAGAATGGCAGCAACTGCTTCGTCTTGGCTTTCAAAAATGTGTGCAGGACCTGTAAATACTAAGTTATCGTCTTCTACACCTGCTGTTTTAACAACACAACCGTCTGGTGCAATATTGCCAGAAAGTACCGCTAAACCACCTTCTAATGAGAATGCGTTTTGAAGACTACGGATACAACCATTGGCACGGTCATCGTCTAAGGTATCCCAACGACAGTCTTGACTGAATGCTTTAGTAGTACGTATACCTGCAGGGCCGGCACGGTAGAATTTTTTAACTTCTTCATCATCAGTCAAAGTAATGTCATATTTAGCGATAACATCTGCTAATGTGGTACCTAAAACATTCGGCACATTAGTATGCAATAAACCAGCACGATCTAATTCACCTAAAATACTAATAACACCACCAGCGCGATGTACATCTTCCATGTGATATTCAGGTGTTGACGGGGCAACTTTACATAACTGGGGTACGCGACGAGATAATTCATCCATATCTTTCATGGTGTAATCAATTTCAGCTTCTTGTGCCGTTGCCAATAAATGTAAGATAGTGTTGGTTGAACCACCCATAGCAATATCTAAACACATAGCATTGTGTAATGCTTCTTTACAGGCGATATTTCGTGGCAGTGCAGACTCATCGTTATCTTGGTAATAACGTTTCGTTAATTTAACTATTTCTTTACCCGCTTTTAAGAATAATTGTTCGCGATCGGCATGAGTTGCCAACATAGAACCGTTACCCGGTAAGGCTAAACCTAATGCTTCTGCTAAACAGTTCATTGAGTTGGCGGTGAACATACCTGAACATGAACCACACGTTGGACAGGCAGAACGTTCAATTTTATCACTGTCTTCATCACTTACTGTTGGATCTGCACCTTTAATCATGGCATCAACTAAATCAAGCTTAATTATTTGATCGCTAAGTGTGGTTTTACCGGCTTCCATTGGACCACCAGAAACAAAAATTACTGGGACGTTTAAGCGCATTGCCGCCATCATCATGCCAGGAGTAATTTTGTCACAGTTTGAAATACAGACCATGGCATCAGCACAATGAGCATTCACCATGTATTCAACTGAGTCGGCAATTAAGTCACGTGAAGGTAAGCTATAAAGCATACCGCTATGACCCATGGCAATACCATCATCAACAGCAATAGTATTAAATTCCTTGGCAACACCGCCGGCTTCTTCAATAGCGCCAGCCACTAGTTGCCCCATATCTTTTAAATGCACATGACCCGGAACAAATTGTGTAAAAGAGTTAACTACCGCAATAATCGGTTTTCCAAAATCACCATCTGTCATGCCTGTAGCGCGCCATAAAGCACGAGCACCTGCCATATTACGGCCTTGAGTAGAAGTTGCAGATCTTAATTTAGGCATGATTTTTACATTCCAAGTAGAGAGTTTGAGAAAGACTTATTTTGGAAGTTTACTTTGTGCTTAACGAGCTAAATAAACTTTTAAAATGAGGTCTGTTTTATTAAACAATGAACAATAAAGTCGAAGCTAGTTCGGTTAAATTTCAAGGCAGGAAGTACGCAACTTATAAGTATAAGTGAGTACTTCTAACAATAAAATTTAGCGAATTAGTAAAGACATAAACTAAAAACTATTTTACCGGATCTAACCAGCTTTCTGGTACTTCAGTAGTCCCATCAAAAATACCAAAAAAGGCTTCTTGAATTGCTTTAGTTATAGGACCACGAGAACCGTTACCTACAGGTAAGCCATCTACCGATTTTACTGGTACTACTTCTGTAGCAGTACCACACATAAAGAATTCGTCAGCAAGATAGAGTGCTTCACGGGCAATAGATTCTTCACGTACTTCGTAGCCTAATTGTTTAGCCAAGAAAAAGACTGCATCGCGTGTTAAACCTTGTAAAATAGAGGCTGTTCCAGGTGGTGTATAAATAATATTGTTACGTACTAAGAATAAGTTTTGACCTGCGCCTTCACTGACCATATTATTGATATCAAGTGCTACACCCTCAGCATAACCATGGCGAGCAGCTTCAGTCGAAATAAGTTGTGAAGACAAATAGTTACCGCCTGCTTTTGCGGCAGTAGGCATGGTATTTGGCGCTAAACGGTTCCAGCTAGAAACACCAACTTCAACACCATTTTCAACAGCATCAGCGCCTAAGTATGCTTCCCAGCTAAATGCAGCAACCATTAAATCAGCTTTAGCATCAATGGGTGGACGAAGTCCCATACCAATATCACCTAAAAAGGCTAATGGACGTAGGTATGCAGATTTTAAATCGTTTTTAACAACGGCATCTTTACAGGCTTGTACAACTTCTGCTTGCGTATATGGAATATTCATACGATAAATTTTTGCTGAATCAAACAAACGTTTTATATGCTCTTCCAAACGGAAAATGCAGGTACCTTTATGTGTCTCATAGGCGCGAATACCTTCAAAAACTGATGAACCATAATGAAGAGCATGACTCATTACGTGTACAGTAGCGTTTTGCCATGGCATGATCTCACCGTTGAACCAAATATATTCTGCATTGACTTTAGCCATTTTCTTTTCCTAATTTTTGTTGCTCGTAAATAATTAATAAACCCCGACGATGATGTCAGAATCATGTAAGTTAGTAAGGAGCGAATATTTATTTTATTATGGGTAAATTATATTACTTGTGGTTTAAGCACTATATTGCTGTGTTTGTACTGCTCTATTGTCTACTTTGACACTCTTGATGTCGATCAATTTGTTAATTTGGTCAACAAGTAAAGCAATAGGACGTTCACTACTAACACTCATAGTTATGGTGGCAACGTTGTTACCGGTATTTACTTCAGCATTGATACCATTGATGAGAAAACCACGATATCGAGTGACTTGTAAAATGCGTTCTAGTACCACTTGTTTATCATCAGCCATAATGATTAATTGATATTTATTTAGCGTCATATGATTCATCTTAAACACTCTCCATCATTTTATCGTTTGCTGTATTAGGTGGTACTAATGGCCAAACATTTTCACTTGCATCTATTTTTACTTGCAAGAAGTAAGGACCATCATGGTCTAACATTTCTTTAACGGCAGCGTCTATTTCACTCTTTTTACTGATCTGCTTTGCTTTTATGTCAAATGCGGTCGCTAACATAACGAAGTCAGGATTATCTGACAAATCAGTTTCGCTGAGTCGGCCATCAAAAAATAGGTCTTGCCATTGACGAACCATACCTAATTTAGCATTATCAATTAGTACCACTTTTACCGGAATCTGGTAACGTTTAATCGTCGCTAACTCTTGTACATTCATCATAATTGAACCATCACCAGATACGGCAATGACAGTGTCATGTGGACGCGATATTTGTGCGCCAATCGCAGCAGGTAGACCAAAGCCCATTGTACCCATACCGCCACTAGTTAAAAAGTTGCTTGGATCATCAAAGTCCATATGTTGTGCAGCCCACATTTGATGTTGACCCACATCGGTAGTTATACAAGTGTTATTTGGCATGAAATTGCTAACAGTTTTTAATAAAGCTGGAGCAAAAATATTTTCTCCTGGGTGGTCATATCGCCAAGAAAAATCAATACTCATTTTTCGTAACTTTTGTTGCCAATCAGATATATCTAAAGTAGTCGCTAGTAAGGGTAAATTACCTTTTAAATCTCCTAAAATTGCAGCGTCAGCGTCGCGGCGCTTATTAATTTCTGCGGTATCAATATCAAAATGAATGACTCTGGCGTTTGGTGCAAATTCATCTAGTTTACCCGTCACTCGGTCATCAAAACGAGCGCCAACGACGACTAATAAATCACTTTCCTGAACTGCAATATTGGCTGCTTTTGTACCGTGCATACCTAACATGCCAAGGTAGTTTTCGTTGTCAGGATTAATTGCACCCAGGCCTTTTAATGTTGAAACACTAGGCATACCTGTTTTTTCGGCAAAATTTCGTACTTCTTCTACCGCGTTGGCCATACCAACACCACCACCTACGTACAAAATAGGTTGTTTGGCATGGCTCAGTAAATCAAGCGCCTTGCTAATATCAGCAAGGGGTAATTTTACTTTGTTTCTTAAATGAGAAAGTTTATCTAAACGTTGAGTGACTTCTGCTAACTGTATGTCTTTAGGAATATCAACAAGTACCGGTCCATGACGACCTTCTAAAGCAATTTCAAAGGCTTGGTGTAGTACTTTTTCAAGGTCATTAATATCGGTCACTTGAAAAGAGTGCTTAGTACAAGCAAGTGATAAACCAAAAATATCAATTTCTTGGAAGGCATCACTACCCATTGCAGCCGTAGGAACTTGCCCTGTGATTGCAACAACAGGAATTGAATCAGCTAACGCATCGGCAAGACCAGTGATCAAGTTTGTTGCCCCAGGTCCTGAGGTGGCTAAGCAGACACCAACTTTACCCGCGGCACGGGCATAACCGACAGCAGAAAATGCTGCACCTTGCTCATGACGACACAGATAGTGTTTTACCTCACTATCATACAAAGCGTCATAAATCGGCATTATTGCGCCACCGGGATAGCCGAAAACATGTTGTACACCGTGTTCTTGTAGCACTTCAAATAATAATGCGCCGCCTGTTAGCGTTTTACTCTTGGTCATGATGATTCCAATTGTTATCTTGTTAAGGTCTATATTTTTAGCATTATATCTTTATTAGAAAAATTAATAAAAAATTAATAAAGAATTTAAAAAAGCTAAAAAGAAAACCCTCGGTTCTTACGAAGCGAGGGTTTGTTATTTGATTGAACGCTTTACTTTAGCTCAACAAAACCCTCGAGATGATTTAATAATCACCACGACGAGAAGGTTTATAATAACTGAGTTAAATTTATACATTTTAATCTCTTTACTTGTTTTATTTTTCGCCAGATGATCGTTGTTATTTATGTTCAGCGTTACTTGCTTATTAAATTAGTACCATAGCTCTAATCCTATGTGCAAGTTATTTTCTTATAGTATTTTTGTACGATAACTGACATTCGGTAATAAACCCATTTAAAACATTTGAACTACACTGTAATCAAGGAATAAATTAAATGGAATTTTTATGTCACTTTCTTGTGTGTACAGTCGAGCTAGAATAGGTCTTGCATCTCCCTTAGTCACCGTTGAAGTTCACCTTGCTAATGGTCTGCCTGCATTCAATATTGTTGGTTTACCAGAAGCCTCAGTAAAAGAGTCAAAAGATAGGGTCCGTAGCGCGATAATCAATTGTGGTTATGAGTTTCCTGCGAAACGCATAACCGTCAATCTCGCCCCAGCTGATCTACCTAAGGAAGGTGGCCGTTTTGATTTACCTATAGCGGTGGGCATTCTTGCCGCCTCTGAACAACTACCGCTCGTTGACTTATGCCAATATGAATTTGCGGGAGAGCTGGCGTTATCTGGTGAGCTAAGGGCCATTGTTGGCGAAATACCTGTTGCCATGGCAAGCAGCCAAAGTGAGCGGACTTTGATCATACCCACCCAAAACATCGAACAGGCTAGTTGGGTTAAACAAGCGAAAATTCACGCCATCAGTCATTTAACGCAACTGTTTCCGCATTTTGCGGGACAACAAGTTTTACCATTAGTCACAGAGCAAATTATAGTAGAAGAGTTGACTGAGCAAGATCAAACACTAGATATGAGCGATGTTATGGGACAGCCTTTGGCCAAGCGAGCGTTAGAAATTGCTGCCAGTGGTAGTCATAATTTATTATTTATTGGTCCACCAGGTACGGGAAAAACCATGTTAGCAAGTCGCTTAGCTGGTATTTTACCGCCTATGACGGAGGAAGAAGCGTTACAAGTCGCCGCCATTCAATCGATTAGTAATCACGGTATTACCCGTAAATCTTGGTTTACTCGGCCTTTTCGAGCACCACATCATACGGCTTCGTCAGCGGCTTTGGTGGGAGGAGGTAGTCAACCAAAGCCCGGAGAAATCACGCTAGCGCATAACGGTGTATTGTTTTTAGATGAACTACCTGAGTTTGAACGAAAAGTCTTAGACGTATTACGCGAGCCAATGGAGTCAGGCGAAGTGACTATATCTCGAGCGTTACACAAGCAATGCTTTCCGGCACGTTTTCAATTAATTGCCGCGATGAATCCAAGTCCTACAGGATTTTATAACGACCAACGTAGTACGCCAGAGCAGGTATTACGTTATTTGAATCGTTTGTCAGGACCTTTTCTTGACCGGATTGATATTCAAGTTGAAGTGGCACGCTTGCCAAGAGGCACTTGGGCGAAGAGTAGTCAAAAAAGCGAGTCAAGCGCACAAGTACAGCAGCGAGTACAAGCTTGTCGTATTCTTCAATTACAACGACAGGGTAAAGCCAACGCTCATATCAGCAGTAGTGAATTGAAAAGTTATTGTGCTTTAAGCTTTGCTGACAACGAATTTTTAGAGATTGCGGTAGAAAAA
Source organism: uncultured Colwellia sp. (assembly GCA_913049915.1). GTDB lineage: Bacteria > Pseudomonadota > Gammaproteobacteria > Enterobacterales > Alteromonadaceae > Colwellia. The sequence goes on along the minus strand of CAJWZC010000040.1, from coordinate 5,197 downwards.
CTAGGTCTATCAACCCGAGCACACCACAAGATTTTGAAAATTGCTCGTACTCTCGCCGATATGGAAGGCACCCCAAATATTTGCCATAAACATCTGGTAGAGGCTTTATCTTACAGGGCTATGGACAGGTTGTTACGTCATTTAATGAGTGCGGTTTCGGTCTGATTATACCCATACTATTAATCAGAAAGTTAAACAATCGACGACAAAAACGCTTTAATCAACGGCTGTGCTTTTGATTGATTCAAACAACAGACTCCTAACTCGAACGGTTCAATATCACCAATATTTTCGAGGTTACTAACCCTATCTTTCACAGGACTATTATCCACGACCACTTGCGGCACTATGCCAACTCCACAACCTAAAGCAACCATGCTTACCAATGCTTCGTGACCAGAAACCGTAGCGTATATGTTTGGTTTTCCTTGTTGTTTTTTTCGATACCAAAGCTCAAATCGTTTTCGAGCAGCACCATGCTCAGGCAATATTATGGGAATTTCAGACCAACTTAATACTTTTTGGCTTAGCTGCTGCTGAACTTTGCAGGTCATAGTCGGTGCGATGACCGACAGTGCAATGGTATCAAGGTGATGAAAATAGACACTGCGTGGCAGATGTTCTGGCGCTGCAGCAATAGCAAAATCAACAGATTTATTTTGTACTTGCTCTAGGGCATCGGCGGCATCACCTGTGGTCAGCATGATTTCGACTAAAGGGTGCAGCACACGGAACCTTTCTAACAAAGGCGGTAAGTGACTGTATGCAGCAGTAACTGAACAGTAAACGTGAAGTTTTCCTGTTAATTCGGCCTGTGTTTCATCAAGTGATAGCTTGAAATTATGCCATTGTTCAAGCTGTTGTTCGGCGTAGGCTTTGAATTTTTTGCCAACATCGGTTAGCACCACCGTTCGATTATCGCGATGTAATAACGCACTACCCACCTCATCTTCGAGTCGTTGAATTGCTCTACTCAATGTTGATGGGCTGATGTGATGTGCTTGCGCAGTTTTGCCAAAATGTAAACTTTGGCTCAAGTGAGAAAACATCGACAGTGCTTTTTGATCCATAATTTATTGCTCTTGTGTTGAAATTTAACCTTTGCGTTGCAAAAATCGCAACGTTACGGTGCGAATATATCACTTTTTGCAACGTAATATCTAGGGTAAGATGATTAAATTGAAAAAAGCATTATTAAAAAGCACAGTCAGTAAGCTGACTCAACTAATACTTCAGAAATTATAGGAAAGTCCATGAGCAACTATTTTAATACTTTAAGTTTACGTGAAAAATTAGGCCAATTAGGTCAATGTCGTTTTATGAAACGTGAAGAGTTCAGCGATGGCTGTAACTTCATTAAAGATTGGAACATTGTTATCGTTGGTTGTGGTGCTCAAGGTTTAAACCAAGGTTTGAACATGCGTGATTCTGGTTTAAATATTTCTTATGCGTTACGTGACGGTGCAATTAGCGAAAAGCGTCAATCATGGCAGTGGGCTACAGAGAATGGTTTTACTGTTGGCAACTACGCTGAATTAATTCCTCAAGCAGATTTAGTTTTAAACTTAACACCTGATAAACAACATACTTCAGCTGTTACAGCGGTAATGCCGTTGATGAAGCAAGGTGCTACCCTTTCTTACTCACATGGTTTTAATATCGTTGAAGAAGGTATGCAAGTTCGTCCTGATATTACGGTTGTTATGGTTGCGCCTAAGTGTCCAGGTACTGAAGTGCGTGAAGAATACAAACGTGGTTTTGGTGTACCAACACTTATCGCGGTTCACCCAGTAAATGATCCACAAGGTAATGGTTTAGCGATTGCTAAAGCTTACGCTAGTGCAACAGGTGGTGATAGAGCGGGTGTTTTACAGTCTTCTTTTATCGCTGAAGTTAAGTCTGACTTAATGGGTGAGCAAACGATTCTTTGTGGCATGTTGCAAACGGCTGCTGTTTTGGGACATAAGCAATTAATCGCTCAAGGCATGGACGCAGCTTACGCGCGTAAATTATTACAATACGGTTTAGAAACGACTACTGAAGGTCTTAAGCATGGCGGCATCACTAACATGATGGACCGTTTATCAAACCCAGCTAAAATTAAAGCGTTTGATATGTCTGAAGAGTTAAAAGTGATTTTACGTCCATTATTTGAAAAACATATGGATGACATCATCGAAGGTCGCTTCTCTGAAACTATGATGGCTGATTGGGCAAATGATGATATTAACTTATTAACATGGCGCGCAGAAACGGCTGAAACATCATTTGAATTAGCCGCTGATTGTGAAACTGAAATTACTGAACAAGAATATTACGATAAAGGTATCTTCGTTGTTGCTATGATTAAAGCAGGTGTTGAACTAGCATTTGAAGCAATGGTTGCAGCTGGTATTATTGAAGAGTCTGCTTATTATGAGTCACTTCATGAAACGCCATTAATTGCTAACTGTATTGCACGTAACAAGCTTTACGAAATGAACGTAGTAATCTCTGATACTGCAGAGTATGGTAACTACTTATTTACTCACGCGGCCGTGCCATTACTTGAAGATTATGCTGCTAACTTATCGTTAGAGCAATTAGGCGAAGGCTTTAAAGAAAGTTCTAACAACGTTGATAACGCCCGTTTAATTGAAGTGAATGAAGCCATTCGCAGTCATGGTGTTGAAGTGATTGGTAAAGAACTACGTGGTTATATGACTGATATGAAAAAAATTGCTAGCGCAACATAATTAAAGGGTAGCATGACACCTATGGGTTGTTATCCTACCTAGTTATTTAATCGGGAAGCCATTGCTTAATAGAGGCTAATGGCTTCCCGTTTTACTTTACTCACAATTATTTTTAATTATTAATACATTTAAGGAATCTCGAATGTCAGAATTCAAAGAAGTAACTATTACTAAAGCCGCTAACGTATATTTTGATGGCAAGGTAACTAGCCGTAAAGTTACGTTCAACGATGGTAGCTTTAAAACTTTAGGTATCATGATGCCAGGTGATTATACCTTTGGCACCAATGAAAAAGAGTTAATGGAAATTACCGCAGGTGAATGTGAAATTTTACTTAGCGGTACAACTGAATGGCAGAGCATTAGCGGTGGACAATCTTTTTATGTTGATGCGAATAGTTCGTTTGACGTACGCGCAAAAACGATAATCGATTATTGTTGTAGTTATTTATAATTTATATCTCTGTATTTAACCAATTAAAGTATTACTCGCTTTAATTGGTTTGATACAATGGTCAGCTAAATGATTTTTATCTGATAATTTTCTTTAAAATATCTCTCTATAGCTTCAATCTTCTCAGGCAAATTCTAAGAGTAATAAGGCTATCATTCCGTCAATTACGTTGATGATATAAAACTAGCTTAGCTAGTTTTATCAGTAGGGTTTTCTCAGTATTAAAAATAATATTATCTATAAAACCTAGTGAAAATTCATCTCTATCTTTATTTGATTCAGCGATAAAAGCTTATCAATGTTACTGGCGTGAGAAAATAATACTAGTTGTAAGCAAAGAGTGATTCTTCAGTAATCACCTTATAGCTATTTAAAAATATAGCTTTTAATAAAATTTAATAACATATGGAAGCACTTTTAATATTATTTAATTAGTAAAGTTGACGCCGTAGTGTTTCAGTGAAAGTAGCACAATAACGACTTACTACGACCACGTTACACGACAGGAATTAAATAATAATGATACGTTCATCACTACTCCCGAGTTTATTCATTGCTACTACGGTGTTAATCGCTATACCAGTAATTGAAGCAAAAGCATCAAATAGCAAAATTATGTTTGATGATTTTAGCTATAAAACCCTCACTGACGCACAAAAAAATGGTTGGGTGCCTCGAACACAAGTAGGTCATCCAGGTATTAAAAATGCAATCTGGTGGTCAGAAGGTATTAGTTTTCACCCTGACCAAGACGATACTAAAAATACGGTTATGCGCTTAACGTCAAAAACTGATGGCAGTCCAGAAAATACCCGTCACACGCAAATTTGTCATCAACGTAAGTATTTAGAAGGGACTTATGCAGCACGTTTATATTTTAATGATAAGCCAGATTTTGGCCCTGACGGTGATGGCATTGTAGAAACCTTCTACACCATCAGCCCGCTGGAAGCGCCAATGGATAAAAACTACAGTGAAATGGATTTTGAATACCTTGCCAATGGCGGCTGGGGTGAAAAAGAGAATGTCTTATTTTCAACCTCATGGGAAACATTTCAGCTTGAGCCTTGGACTAAGGTAAATGCCTTTGATACTTATGTTAAAAGCTTACAAGGTTGGAATACCGTTGTGTTACAAGTTTTTGATGAAAAAATTAGATATTTTATTAATGGTCATCTATTTTCTGAACACGGTAGTGATGTCTATCCAGAAGTAGCAATGTCTTTAAACTTTAATCTGTGGTTTATTCCTGAGCAAATTGTAACAAGTACCGAAATGCGCCAATATCATCAAGAGGTTGATTGGGTGTACTTTAACGGGAACAAAAATTTGTCATATAAAGAGGTGGTAAAAGAAGTAGCTAAGCTACGTGAAAGTAATATTCAGCAAAAAGATACCGTACCGCATTGGCAACCTAAGTTGGATAGCTACTGTGGTTTGTAATATATAACGGGCATACATTACTTGTTGTAATACTGGTTGTAATATAATAAATAGAAGTCATGGTTTAACTGTCAATCGAATCATGACGTTATCAATGCAACATATGAGTAATAAATGATGACAGATAAATATAAGGTGATTCGTTGGGACATTATTGGTTGTGGCGCGGTAACTGAAGTCAAGAGCGGACCTACCTATCAAAAAACAGCAGGTTTTGAATTAACAGCAGTAATGCGCCAAGATTTAACGCTTGCTGAAAGTTATGCTCAGCGTCATAACGTCGCTAAGTTTAGTAATAATGCGGCAGATATTATTAATGATGATAACATTGATGCGATATATATTGCTACGCCACCAGATAGTCATAAATATTATGCTTTAATGGTAGCTGAAGCCGGTAAACCTTGCTGTATTAAAAAGCCATTAGTGCCAAGTTATCAGGACTGTTTGGCAATTACTCAGGTATTTGAGGATAAAAAGTTACCCTTGTTTGTTGCATATTATCGTCGTTCTTTGCCACGATTTACTAAAGTAAAATTTTACACTAGAACTAGGGGTTATTGGT
>CAJWZC010000039.1 GCA_913049915.1 uncultured Colwellia sp. | reverse complement strand
CATCATCACTGCCAAAGCCCGTTGCATAAAATGGGTGAAAGCAGCAGCGAAGCCTTAGAGTTTGTGCCTGCATATATAAAAGTTATTAAAACTATTCGCCCCAAATACACCTGTCGCCAATGTGAGCGTAATGGGTTTGAAAGTGTGGTAAAACCGCCTTAATGCCAGCAACACCGATACCCAAAAGTATTGCAACACCCAGCTTACTCAGCTAAATTATTTCATGTAAATATCAGTTTGGCTTACCGTTAAATCGCCAAGAAACGATGTTTGCCGATATTGGTATTGAATTGAGTCGCCAAACCATGTCTAGTTGGATGCTACGAAGTGCTCAATTACTTGAGCCTCTGTATATGTGCTTGAAAGAGATATTGCTGGCAGAGCCTGCCATTCATGCGGATGAAACGCCCTTGAAAGTCATCAAGGCAGAAAAAGCGACCAGTTATAAGTGGGTGTATTGCTGCGGCAGTGATAGACCAAGTGAAACAACCAATATTGTTTTATACGATTATCACAACAGCCGCGCAGCACAATGTGCGATTGACTTTCTTGATGGCTACCAAGGTTATATGCATGTTGATGGTTATAAAGCTTATGGGCTAACAGAAGCCAAATTAGTTGCTTGTCTTGCCCATATTCGTCGTAAGTTCGTGGGTGCGAAGAAGATACATGCCAAAGCGAAAACGGGTAAAGTTGATGTGGTATTAAACTTAATTGGCAATCTCTACGGCATAGAGCAGCGTATTAAAGAAAAGTCGAGTGATGATAAGTTCAACATCCGGCAGTCACACGCTAAGCCAATCGTAAAAGAACTACATCACTGGCTGATAAGTCACAAAGATAAAATCCCGCCTAAAAGTAAACTTGGCGAGGCAATAAGCTACAGTTTAAATCAGTTTGATAAATTCCAACGCTACCTTAAAGATGGCAGACTATCGATTGATAACAATCGAGCAGAGCGGGCAATAAAACCGTTTGTGATCGGGCGCAAGGCTTGGCTGTTTTCAAATACCTGCAATGGCGCTCATGCGAGTGCTATTCTCTATAGTCTCGTTGAAACGGCTAAGGCTAATGGTCTAGTCGTGCATGACTATATCTCAAGATGCTTGCAGCATGTTGCTGAGCAACCGAATAATCTTGAGCCGCTGTTACCATCGAACATTGAGCGCGGCTAGGTACCGATCCCTATACGCTTACCGCGCATGCGCCATACCGCCAGTTAATATGGCCTCAGTTTTCCCATACGCCGTATAACCATCGACTTGTAGGTAACCATCATAGCCATCAATATAATCAACCACACAAGTCGCGGCTCGCGAGTTGTGATAATCATATAAAATAATATTTTGCATGTCCTTGCTTTGGTCGGCATCGTTACCGCAACAATATCCCCACATTTAGCTACTCGCCCTTTCAGCTTTAATAACTTTTAAAGGGGTCTCATCAGCATGTATCACAGGCTGACTAAGCAACTTGGTTTTTAATTTATCATACAGTGGGGTAAGCAGCTCACTGCAACGAATCACCCAATCTGACATAGTTTTTCGACTCAGCTCAATACCATACTCATTGAACATCTTTTCTTGTCGGTAGAGGGGGAATCTGTATTGATATTTCGCTCTGATGATTTGACTCAGTAAGCTCGACGTCGAAATACCTTTTGGGACTAGTGTGGCTGGCATCTGAGCAACTTTTACTTGATTACCTATCCCCGTCTTTTTACAATCCTTACCGGTATATTTAAAGCGGATAGTTTCGATTACTTTAATGTGCGCGGGGAAAACTTAAGTTTTTCACTACGGGTTTGACCATCTTGTGCAACTGACCTTGGCAACAATCACACGCTTGCTCGTCAATCGCTCAATCAATCGTTACTACTTTGTGAGGTAACGATTTTGGTAGAGGTTTACGCTTTACTGAAACATTTTTACTCTTATTTACGTAAACTAAAGATCATTTGTTAGATGCATTTAACCGGACGCTCACTTAATATTTTTGTAATATCGTGTTTTAATATTAATGTAAGGGTGGTAATACACCTTACTACATAAGTCATATAATTATACACTGGAACTACATAATACTATTATATTTAGGGGTATTAGACAGGTAGTATTACTATTATCAGCTCCTAGTTTAATAAAAAACATAAATGTGTTAATGGTGGGTCATGATTCGATATAGCAGTAAACATGTGTTATCAATTGTTATGCTGCAAATATTACATCCACTGAAGTTAAGCGTTATTTTTTAGGTTAAAAATACTATGCCTTGTTTAAAATAAATTTAATTAAATAATACTTACACATAATTACTGAAGCTCTTTACCGTAATAGATTCATACTTGTTTATTTTGCAGAAGAATATTTCTAAATCAATAGGTATGAGCAACCTTTATCAAGCTATATAACACTGACTTCCTCGAATAAAATTTAATCAGTATTAGGGCTATAAGTTCTTAATCATAATGGATTATGACTCTGTCAAAAGTCACTGTAATATTCACAAGTGATACTTAGTTAAATAGACAAGTACTGGGCAAGGATATAAAACAAGAATAAATATAATTAATCGCTTGTTATGCATACTTTCTTACAAATAAATTTGACTTACTACGAAGATGTTAGTAAAACATACGCCAGTGAAATTTTTGTCCCTTAAATTAAGATTTTAAATTAATCTAAATTTAAGTAATTTTACTAGTATGAAAATATATTTTTTTATTAGTCTATTACTTATAGTCATTCTATACACTAAGTAATAGTCTTGCTTCTGGAAATAGCTTAATAAAAAAACACATAATATCATCTTTTAAAGTCTCACCTTGACAGGCACGTCGTCATTTGGGAGTATTGATAGGTTGTATTCATAAAAATTTACATTTAAAACACGACAGACTTTTATATTTGCGGTAACAAATTTTTTGTTATCAAAATTAAAATAGCAATGGTTGGGAACTATGTCCAAAGTAAGTAAGAAAAGCCTCATCGCCACAGCGATAGTTGGCGTACTAGCAATAGCAGGTAGTAATATCGCTGCTGCTGATGCATTAACAGACCTTCAAAAAGCTGAAGCTAAAATCTTCAAGCAATCGAAGAAATCACAAGACAAAATCAATAGTATCTACGAACAAACTCAAGATCTTCTTGGTGAGTACCGTAATACTGTTGATGAAGCTGATGTATTACGTGGTTATAACGATCATGTTCAACGTATGGTTGATGATCAAAAAGCTAATGTTATTTCTTTACAAAGACAAATTGACGGTATCGATAAAATCAAACAAGGTGTTGTACCGCTAATGTACAAAATGATTGACGCACTTGAGTCATTCATTGAATTAGATGTACCAATGAACATTGAGCGTCGTAAAGAACGTGTTGCCAATCTTCGTTCTACTATGGAAGACTCAAACGTAACTGTTTCTGAGCAATTTCGTTTGGTACTTGAAGCGTATGAGATTGAAGCGGGTTACGGTACTATTTTTGATGCTTACCAAGGCGAAATTGATTTAGGCGATCGTAAACTAACTGCTGACTTCGTTCATATGGGACGTGTTGCTTTTGTTGCACAATCATTAGATGCTAAGCATTCTTGGTTATGGAACAATGATACTCGTGCATGGGTAGAGTTAGATGATGAGTATTTAAAACCTATTACTGATGCTGTACGTATGGCACGTAAACAACTTCCAGCAGACTTAACTAAATTACCAGTATTTGCAGCAGGAGCAAAATAATGAAAAAACTTATTAATTTTGTATTGCTAGCAGTGTCGATGACGACTGGTTTTGTAGCAACTACACAAGCGAATCAATTAGATGATTTACTTAAGCAAGTAAAAGCTGACCGTGTGTCAGAAGCTAAGCTTGATAAAAAACGTGAAGCTGAGTTTTTATCTGCACGTGCTGATAAAAGTTCTTTATTAAATAAAGCAACAAAAGAATTAGCAGACCAAAATGTTCGTAACAAACGCTTAACTAAAGAATATGCTGCTAATGAAATATTATTAGCGCAAAAAGAAGTAGAATTAAGCAATGCTACCGGTACTTTAGGTGAAATGTTTGGTGTTTCTCGTGCTGCTGCAGCTAATGCATTTGGTCAAATCAGTACTTCAATCGTAAGTGCTGAGTTTCCTAACCGTGGCGAAACGCTTAACCGTATCGCGAACGCAAAAGAAATCCCAGGTCTAGCAGACTTAGAAGAGTTATGGTTTGCTTTACAAACTGAGATGACAGAGTCAGGTAGAATTTCTCAGTTTAGTGTTGATGTAACTAATCTAGATGGTACTAAATCTACTGAAACGATCACTCGTATTGGTACGTTTAACCTCGTATCAGCTAACGGTTATTTAACTTACAACGATGAAGTAGGTCAAGTTCAACCTTTACCTAAGCAACCTGCAGGTTATATAACTGGAACAGCATCAAGTTTCTTTGGTACTGACTCAGGTTATAGCGCTGTTTATATCGATCCTTCACGTGGTGGTATCTTATCTTTAGAAACACGTAAGAAGACTGTAGAAGAGTTCTTCCACGAAGGTAAAGAAGTTGGTTACGCAATTACAGTACTATTAATTGTTGGTCTTCTAATTGCCCTTGAACGAATGATTGTTCTAGGTGGCATGAGCAGTAAAATTAAAGCTCAAGAGAAAAATCTTGATAAGCCAAATGAAAACAATCCTCTAGGTCGTTTACTTAAAGTTTTCTACGATAACCAATCAGTAGATGCTGAAACGTTAGAACTTAAACTTGATGAAGCTATCCTTCGTGAAACACCAAAAGTTGACCGTGGTGTAAACTTAATCAAAATGTTTGCTGCTATTGCCCCTCTTATGGGTCTATTAGGTACAGTAATTGGTATGATTATGACCTTCCAAACTATTACGTTGTTTGGTACTGGTGACCCGAAGATTATGGCTGGTAACATATCATTAGCGCTTGTAACTACTGCATTAGGTTTGATTTGTGCATTACCACTTATCTTAATCCACTCAATTGTTGCTGGTAAGAGTAAGTCTGTATTACAAAAATTAGACGAGCAAAGCGCCGGTTTAATTGCTGCTATTGCAGAGAAGGGGTCTAAATAATGTTATTCCTGATAGAGCTTTGGGAATCTGTCAGGGGTTTTATTGCGACAGGTGGTAACGTACTTTACGTTGTAGCCTTCGCACTCTTATTGATGTGGATTTTGATGATAGAACGTTTTTGGTTCTTAACATCAGTCTACCCTATTATGAGAGATGATATCATTTCTCGTTGGGATGCACGCCAAGATACAACATCTTGGTATGCACATCGAATAAGAGAGACTTGGATCTCCGAAGCAGACGAGTTACTTGAAAAGCGTATGATAACCATTAGAACCTTAGTGGCAATGTGTCCTCTTATCGGGTTACTGGGAACAGTAACAGGTATGATAGGCGTATTTGAAGTTATGGCTGAACAAGGTACTGGTAATCCGCGTCTAATGGCCGCTGGTATATCGCAAGCAACGATTCCGACTATGGCCGGTATGGTAGCTGCATTATCAGGTGTGTTCTTTAGTTCAAGATTAGACGCTAAAGTTAAACTAGCAAAGGCTAAACTGGTTGACAGTTTACCTCACCACTAGAGAGATATATTCATGGCACGTAAAAAAATCCGTGAGGACGACGAAGCAGTTATTGATATGACACCGATGCTTGACATTGTGTTTATCATGCTGATCTTCTTCATCGTAACCACTTCATTTGTAAAAGAAGCTGGTATTGAAGTAAATAAACCTAAAGCGGCTAATCAAACTAAGCAAAAAAATGCTAATATCTTTGTTGCAATAAAAGATAATGGCGAAATTTGGTTAGATAAAGGTCGAGTTGATATTGAACGTGTTGGCGCAAGAATTGAAAAATTACTTGCTGAGCAACCTACCGATGTTGTAATCATTCAAGCCGACAAAGACGCCAAACACGGTGTAGTTGTTAAAGTAATGGATGCAATTAAAGAGGCTGGTATAGATCGTATTTCTATCGCGGCTGCGAAGGGGTAAGATATGGTTCGCTTTTTAGTATCAGTACTACTAGGCGTTGTAGTTACCTTTGGTTTATTTGCTTTTATGGCCTTCCTTGTTTCTAGCGGTGATAGAAATAAAGAAGAACAATTAGAAAATATTATCGTAGAAGTAAATACTACGCCGCCAAAGTCTGCAGCAGAACAGCGTCGACGTGTACCGCCGCCACCACCACCGCCGCCAAAAGCGCCGCCGAAACAGCAAACACCAGAGCCTGAAGCCAGTAATAATACTGGAGGTTTAAACTTCAATATGCCTGGTGTTCAAATGTCAGGTGCTTCAACGGGGTTGAGTGCTCCTGGTGCTGGTATGGGACGTGATGGCGATGCAACTCCAATTGTACGTATCGAGCCTAAGTATCCAATACAAGCTGCTCGAGATGGTAAAGAAGGTTATGTTATCCTTTCTTTCTCTATCAATAAGATTGGTGGTGTTGAGGATGTTACAGTTATAGAAGCTAAACCTAAACGTGTGTTTGATAAAGAAGCTAAACGCGCACTTAGAAAGTGGAAATACAAGCCGAAAGTTGTTGACGGTGTACCTTTAGTACAAACAGGCTTACAAGTTCAACTTGACTTCAAAATGGGAGGTAATTAGTTATGTTTAATAAATTAGTATTTAAAAACTTAAAACTTAAAAAACTATCAACTTCTCTTGTTGTTGTTGCTTCACTTCTTGTTGCACAAGTACCTTTTGCAAATTACGCAGAAGCTGCGGGTGCTGAGCAAGCTGAAAAAAAGAAAAAGCGTCCTACGCAATTAGTTGGTCCTCGTGTTGGTAAAAAAGTACAGAAAGCTTTTGAATCTTACCAGATTGATGATATCAAAGGTGCTTTAGTTATTCTATTGGATATTGATGCATCTAAAGCCTACGACCAAGCTTATGTAGCCCGTATGGTTGCTGTAATGTATGCAACTTTAGGTGACAATGAGCAAAAAACCATTGAGTATCTTAAAAAAGCACTAGAGCCTGATATACTTAATGAAGTCGATCAGAGCGAGTCTTTAAAGTTATTGGCTGACATGCAAATGCAAACCAAAGACTATGAAGGCGCGCTGAAGACTTATTATGCTTGGATGGATTTTTCTGGTAAAAGTGATGGCCAGACTTATATCAAAATTGCAAATGCGTATTTCTCGTTAAAGCAATTAGATAAAGTAATTGAGCCCGCTGATAAAGCTATTGCAGCCTTTGGTGATAAACCAAATCAAAACCCGTACATCTTAAAATTACAATCTTACTATGAACGTAAAATGTATAAAGAGACTATACAGGTTTCGGAAACGGTGCTTCAACTTTTCCCTGAAAATAAACAGTGGTGGACACAATTACCAATGTTTTATTTATTAGTCGAAGATTATGATAAAGCAACGCAAACACTTGATTTAGCTTATAAATTAGGACACTTGGATAAAGAAAACCAAATCAAGACCTTAGCAAGTTTGTACTCTCAAAGTGAAGCGCCTTATAAAGCCGCTTTACTATTAGAGAAACATATTGCTTCTGGTTTAGTTAAGCGTGATGATAAAAATATCGCCACATTAGCGAACACTTGGCATTCTGCACAACATATTGATAAAGCGGCAAGTTATTATGGTGAGTTAGCCAAAATGACAACTGATGCTAAGCATTATCGTAAACAAGGTATGTTGTTAAAACAAGACGAGCAATTTGCTAAAGCTATTGTTGCTTTGAATAAATCAATTGAACTTGGTGTTTCTAAACAAGGCCGAATTCATATGAGTATTGCCGAATCGTACTTCTATCTTGAAAAGTACAAAGAAGCATTCGCAGCTATTCAAAAAGCAATGAAAGATCCTGGTACTCGTAAGTCTGCCAAGGGTTGGAAAAGCTTTATTGTTGATACAGCTAAAAGAAAAAAGGTTACTATTTAATATTGGCTGATTTATCAAATTAAATAATAGAAATATAAACCAGCATATCTTTTAAAAGGAGTGCTGGTTTTTTTTGTTTAAATTTCATGTTGATGAAATTTTTGTTAACCATTGCAGGTCTATGTTAAGTGTCATACAAGTAAATATTAATAATAATGAGATAACTTTAATATAACTACCCATCCAGGAATAAATCATGAATATAGTTAAGAAATCAACAATCGCCATAGTAATGAGTTTACTAGCTTTTAGTCTTTTCACTAGTAATATAGCTAAAGCTGAGTCGAATCCGTTTGCTTCAGCAGAGTTAGTGACAATAGTTTCAGACCATGAAGATGGAAAGTGTGGTCAAGGTAAAGTTAAAGATGGTAAAAAGGATAAATGCGGCGAAGGTAAAATGAAAGACGCCAAAAAAGGGAAGTGTGGTGAAGGAAAATGTGGCGAAGGCAAAATGAAAGCTGCTAAAAAAGGTAAATGCGGCGAAGGAAAATGTGGTGAAGGTAAGTCGACAGAAAAGAGTAAAAAGTGTGGTGGTTAGTCCACCAACTCTTTTTAGATAATAAACGGGCTAAAGCCCGTTTTTTTATTATAAATAAAGCGATTCATCATTGCAGACTATCTATATAAGTAAATTGGTATAAACGACTATACTTAATTAACTTAAATAAAATAGTCAGAGGTTTATATGAACGCTTCAACGAGACTTACTCGATACCTCATTGAAAAGAAAATTGCCTACCAAGCAATTGAACACTTTCAAAGTAATAGCTCTATTGGTACAGCAATAACAGCTAATATCTCATTAAAACAGATTGCTAAAGCAGTTTTGTTAAAAAACCATGAAGATAAAAAGTTAATGGCCATACTGCCAGCTACTGACAAAATTAGTTTATCAGTGCTTAATGATAAACTGCATGGCAGCTTTGAGTTAATGAAAGAACGCGAGCTATACCAATTTTTTTCAGACTGTCATCATGGCGCAATACCCCCAGCACCTGGTGCATACAATCTAACAATGATTTGTGAAAAAAAGTTAGACCTATTATCACGGGTCTATCTTGAAGCTGGTGATCATCACACTTTGTTATGTGTAACTCAAGATGATTTTAAAACGTTAATGACGTCTGGTAAACATCTTAATTTTAGCAATGAAGTATTTCACTAACAGATATGTTAGCAAATAGCCTTAGAGTGTATAATGTCTTAATTAAGTTTATGTATTGGATTTTACCGTGAATAATAATGATGTTTTACGCAAGTTGCGTTATACCTTTAATTTTAATGATAAACAAATGGTAGCGATCTTTGCCTCAGCAGGTGAAGTAGTTACTCGTGAGGAAGTCAGTGCCTGGCTGAAAAAGGACAGTGATAGTGATTTTGTTGCTTTATTTGATACGAAACTAGCTGTTTTTTTAAATGGTTTTATAAATGAGAAACGTGGTAAGAAGCCAGGTCCTCTAGCAATACCAGAAAAACGTTTATCAAATAATATTATTTTGACTAAACTTAAAATTGCCCTAAACCTGCAAGCTGAACAAATCATTTCATTATTAGAAACAGTCGATTTTAGACTGAGTAAGCCTGAATTAAGTGCCTTTTCACGTAAAGTAGATCATCAGCACTATCGAGAGTGTAAAGATCAAGTCTTAAGAAATCTTTTACATGCAATTGATAACACGTATCATGTAGAAAGAACCGGGAAAATCGCTAGTCCTAGTAGCTCTAGTTCGAAAGTTGCAGCAGGTAAATTAAAACCAAGTCATGATAAAAAGGTTTATACTAAGAAAAAAGTTACTAAACCTGAACCTTCATCACCATGGGTTGAAGGCGCGAGACCTAATGCCAGTAATGTCTATGTTAATCCAAACAGCACTACGGCACCTAAACGCCAACGTCTAAAACTGTCAAAGTAATATATTATTGGCACTAAAATTATACATTAGTACTAAGTTCTCGTTACATTATAAGTATTATGTTTATGCATTGATTTGAGAAAACCCTATATACTCAAATTATTATAGGGTAAAATCCGCGCAAATTAGCTCTTAGTATTAAAAATTATATATGAATATATTAGTTGTTGATGATAATAAAGCTGTTCAAGAAAAGCTAGTAGCCCTTATTATTTCACAAGGACACAATGTAGATCTAGCCATTAACGGTTTAGATGCATTAGGAAAAGCTCAACAAGGAAACTATCAGTTATTTGTTATTGATCATTTAATGCCGTTGATGAATGGCGTACAGCTAACGAAAAATTTAAAAGGTAATCAACTTTCTTCACAAGTGCCGGTGATTTTCATGACTACACAAGGAACTCATACAGTTAAAAATCTAGTAGAGTTTAGCCTTTTCGATAAGGTTATTGATAAGCCGATTAACGACGCGTACTTTCTTACAATCCTTTCCGAATTTAGCTCTACTTTTTATGAGGATGAAACAGTTCAAAACATTGCCTAATATTGCTATAAGCTACCTTTTATTCCTATAAATGTGAGCTGAATTGCTTTATGCTTTGATTATCTATTTATTAATATAATAGAAAACCATCTTAAGGTTTTCTTATCCGAAATCATGAATAATATACAACAGCAGCAACTGGTTAATGCAATACAAACTATTCCAGATTATCCAGTTAAAGGCGTTATGTTCCGTGACGTCACCAGTCTATTAGAAGACGCACAAGCTTTTGCTTTAACAATTGAGTTATTAGCTGACACTTATAGAAATAAAGGTTTTACTAAAGTAGTTGGCACAGAAGCTCGTGGCTTTATTTTTGGTGCGCCTTTAGCGTTAGCCTTAAATATCGGCTTTGTCCCGGTAAGAAAGCCAGGGAAATTACCTAGAGATACTTACGCTCAAGCTTATCAATTAGAATATGGTGAAGATGTTTTAGAGATTCATCAAGATTCATTAACCCCAGAAGATAAAGTTCTGATTATTGATGATTTATTAGCAACTGGTGGCACTATAGAGGCGACAACGAAACTGATCCGTCGTTTAGGTGCGCAAGTACAAGATGCTGGTTTTGTTATCTCGTTACCTGATTTAGGCGGAGAAAAGCGTCTAGTAGCACTACACATTACGCCTTATTCGCTAATACAATATCAAGGCGAATAGTTTATCCAAGGACCTAAAGTAATTTAATATGAGTTATCAAGTTTTAGCAAGAAAATGGCGCCCCAAGAACTTTCAGCAATTGATGGGACAAGAGCATGTCGTCACGGTTCTTGCCAATGCTTTATCTCAAAAGCGTTTACATCATGCTTATCTTTTTACCGGTACGCGAGGTGTTGGTAAAACGACTATTGCCCGAATTTTTGCCAAAAGTTTAAATTGTGAGATTGGTATCACCGAGAAACCTTGCGGTGTATGTGATGTTTGTATAGATATCGACCAAGGGCGTTTTGTTGATCTTCTCGAAATAGATGCGGCTTCTAAAACGAAAGTTGATGATACTCGTGAAATTCTTGATAATGTTCAATACGCGCCAAGTAGAGGTCGATTTAAAGTTTATCTAATAGATGAGGTACATATGTTATCTCGTCATAGCTTTAATGCCTTACTTAAAACCCTTGAAGAGCCGCCAGAGCACGTTAAATTTATTTTAGCGACTACTGATCCACAAAAATTACCAATTACGGTATTATCACGTTGTTTACAGTTTCATTTAAAAGCTTTGACGGTAAAGCAAATTGAAGAAAAACTTGTAGATATTTTATCTCAAGAGCAAGTCAGTCACGAGCATGGCTGTTTAACTTTGTTAGCGAAAGCAGCTCGCGGTAGTATGCGAGATTCACTGAGTTTAACTGACCAAGCAATTGCTCAAGGGCAAGGAAATATCAGTTTAACTAATATTCAGCAGATGCTTGGTGGTATCGATCAAAACTGGGTTTACCAGGTGGTGATTGCCCTACTAAAGCAAAATAGCCACGAGCTAATGGCTTTATCTCAAGAAATAGCCTCTTATGCACCAAGTTATAGCCAATTATTTGCTGAGCTAATTCAGTTGTTTCATCAAATTGCCTTAATACAAATAGTTGAACAGAATTTTGATTTACCGGCGGACTTATTAGCTTTATTAAAAAAATTTAGTAAGGCTATATCTGCTGAGGATGTTCAACTTTATTATCAAATAAGCCTTAATGGTCGAAAAGATTTACCATACGCTTTTGATGAACAAGCAGCTTTTGATATGACCTTATTGAGATTGCTTGCTTTTAAACCCATGCAAAAATCTCAGCTTGTTAACCAGCTAGTAGATAATAGTGAACAGCCTAATGTTTTTAGCTCCGATGAAGTCAATTTTACTAAACCAGTAGAAGTAACTTCAAGCAATGAAGTAGTTGAAGAGCTCGTTAGTACAATAGTTTCAGATGGCATTGTTGAAGTTGAAGAGATTACTCCTAATGCGCTTGTTACTATGGATGATACTCAACACAGTGAGTTAAATGAGCAAATACTTGCCATTGAGCAACAAGCAGCGGAACTAAACCTTAGTAATACAGAGCCGTTAAACCAAGCTCTAACAGCTCAAAAAACTGCTTTGAATACTGAGACTGCAGACCATTTATCATCGGTCAAAAGTGATACAGTACAGCAAATAAAACCTCCCTTTATGCCTAATGAGCAAGCAGGGCAACTTAGTAGTCATAGTCCTGTAGCCTCAGTACTAGCAACCCGAAATATGTTGCGCAGTCGAAAGAAAGAATTGGAGAAGCAAACAAAAAAGCCCCGTGACGCAGCTCTGCGTCAACCTGATAAGGTCGAAAGTAGTCAAGATAGTGCTAACTCCTCAGTTGAAACGCAAGTGCTACCTCCTGAGCCTTTGATTATCGCACCTGAGCCGTTAGTACCTTTTCACCAAGATAATATTGATCCTACTAAAATTATCAAAGCGAATCAGGTAGATAAATGGGCGCACATGATCGACTCTATGCAGCTTACTGCACGTATTAGGCAATTAGCGATACATGCAACAATTAGTGAAGAGTCCACCGATGATAATTTGATACTTCAACTAAACCAGACAACCCGACATTTATATACAGAAGTAGCTCAGCAATTATTGCAGGATTCTATTTGTGAATTCTTGTCAAAACAGATTACAGTTACTCTTAATATTGTTGATGAAACTGTCGCAGACCCTTATCAAATTCAAGGTCAAATAAATGATAAGCGTCTTGTGTATGCCCAAGCACTAATAAAAGAAGATGCTATTGTGATTGCATTACAAGAAACTTTTCAAGCCAATTTGGATGAAGATACTATTTCACCGTGCTAGTAGTAAAATAGTTTGAAACAGCTTTGCCTTTTGAAGAGTAATTACCATGAGTTAATGTTCAAAGTTTGGTTACTTTAGGGTAAAATAACAGAATAATTTATAAAATAGTTAACCTAATAATATTGGAGAAAAGATTATGATGAAAGGTGGAATGGGCAACTTAATGAAACAAGCCCAACAAATGCAAGCAAAAATGGCTAAAGCGCAAGAAGAGTTAGCGCATATGGAAGTTATTGGCGAAGCAGGTGCAGGTATGGTAAAAGTAACAATGACAGGTAGTCATAGTGTTCGCCGTGTTGAGCTTGATGAAAGCTTAATGAGTGATGATAAAGACATGATTGAAGATTTACTCGCTGCAGCGGTTAATGATGCAGTACGCCGTGTTGAAGAGCAAAATAAAGATAAAATGGGTGCCCTTACTGGCGGTATGCAATTACCACCAGGGATGAAAATGCCGTTTTAAGTTTAAAATTAAGTTTTAAAAAAGCCTGCTTTATGCAGGCTTTTTTGTATGGATTATAATAAGGATAAAATCAAAGTTACTAATTGTTGTAGGGTGAGAAAGTATATTTGTTAATTTATTAAAAGATTTTTATTAGCTTGAGAGTTTAATAAAGGCGTCCTATTTGCCGGCTCTTTTTCTTCTTCAATGTCATGCTCAATGTCAATAGTACGTTGATAACTATTTCGAGTAGTCAGGTGTTTCTTTACCAGAAAATGTTATAATTATGAAACATTAATGGTCTTAATAATCATATTAATTTAAGGGGCTATAATTTATTCCTATTTTAGTATTGTTGGATAGATTGCCTTTCAATCAGATTAGGAAGAAACATATTTTTTATTACTAATTCTTTTTGTTTATAAACATGTTTTAGGATCCAGTGAGTCGACATTATCGCCATGTCAGCAACCGGAAAGTGAATAGTCGTCAATTGTGGATAAAGATATTCAGTGAAAAAAGCATTATCAAAGCCAATAAACGAACATTGTTCGGGAATCAATAGTTTGTGATCTCTTGCTCCTTTCATTGCCCCAGATGCCATTTCGTCATTTGAACAGGCAATAGCTGTAAAGGTAGTTTTATTATTAATCAAAAAATTTATACCCTCACGACCACTTTCTGTTAAATAGTCACCTTCATAGAGTAAATTTTCTTTAAAGCAAATATTTGCTTCTACTAATGCTTTTTTATGGCCTATCAAGCGTTCAGTACTATCTTGTTTTGATAAAGGTCCTGATATATAGGCAATTTCTTTATGACCTTGTTCTATTAAATGTTTTGCCGCTAAGTAACCTCCTAGCTCGTTATCTAAATAGAAACAATTATCTCTAATTTCTGAAATATTACGGTTTAAGATGACAAAGGGAGTTTTACCTTTGCTTAATTTAATTAAGTAGTCATCTGAAATTGCATCAACGAGTAAAATAAGTGCATCACAATTTCGGTCAATTAGAAATTCTAATCCTTTTATTTCATTTTCTTCATCACTATGACCCGCAGTTATGATTGCATGCTTACCCGCATTTCTTAACTCTAATTCAATGGCACTTAGCATCGAACCAAAAAAGGGACCATGTAATTCTGAAACTAAAACACCAACACTATTTGAACGACTAGATGCCAATGAACGCGCAATTGTATTTGGTCGATAACCCAACTCTTTCATTGCAGCAGCTACTTTCTTTTTAGTTTTTTCACTAACATGTTCATGATCATTAAGTACACGTGATACAGATGATAATGAAACCCCCGCTAATGCGGAAACTTCGTATATAGTTGCCATTTTATTCCTTCAGCATATTGTTAATTGCTTTTCTAAAGCACTTTAGCATAAAAGTTCTTCGCTAAACTAGCCAACTAAGCTTATACAGATCTTTGTCTTAATATAGAGAATATACCTTAACGTTAGAAGCGCTTCCAAAAAAAGGTAAATAACTGTTGCTTTTTATGTTGAGCGGATCCAGAATGGAAGCGCTTCCAGTTCGTGGTTATTACTTAATAATATACTAATTGAGTTACTTAAAGTGGACATTTTATAATAATAGCAACAGCGATATCCTGTTGTTCATACATGTTAGGAGAAATATATGGCTAATGCCCCCATTCAAGCAGATATAAATACATTTTCATCAAATGTTGAAAACAAAGATTATACATTTGCGCTTACATCATTAACGTCACTATTTTTTATGTGGGGGTTTATTACTTGCTTAAATGATATTCTAATTCCACATTTGAAGGGGATATTTGATTTATCTTATAGTCAGGCAATGTTAGTGCAGTTCTGCTTTTTTGGTGCCTATTTTATTGTTTCTATTCCTGCGGGAAAAATAGTTAAAAAATTAGGCTTTCAAAAAGGTATCGTGCTTGGATTAATTGTTGCTGCGCTTGGTTGTTTTGCTTTTTATCCTGCAGCGGCTATGCACAGTTATCCCGTATTCTTAATGGCATTATTTATACTAGCCAGTGGTATTACGGTATTACAAGTTTCAGCCAACCCTTATGTAAGTATTTTAGGAGATTCTAAAACAGCCTCTTCACGCTTAAACATGACACAAGCATTTAATTCACTTGGAACGACGGTTGCACCATTTTTTGGTGCTTATTTGATCTTAGACCAAGTAACTGATTCTATGTCGGTAGCTCAACAAGCTGAGTCTGTTCAAATGCCTTATGTATTACTCGCCGGTTTATTGTTATTACTTGCGGCTATTTTCTCTTATATAAAACTACCTGTTGTTGAACATAAAGAAGAGCTTGAAGAAAAAATAATAGTTAATGGTAGTGCTTGGCAGTACCGTCATTTGGTTTTAGGTGCCATTGGTATTTTTGTCTATGTTGGCGCAGAAGTTTCTATCGGTAGTTTTTTAGTTAGTTTTTTAAATGATCCTAATATTGCTAGTTTAGAAGAATCTCAAGCTGCAAAATATATTGCCTACTATTGGGGCGGAGCTATGGTAGGTCGATTCATCGGTGCAGCTGTTATGCAAAAATTAGCCGCGGGCAAAGTATTAGCCTTTAGCGCTGCTCTTGCAATAGTATTAATTGTTATTACTATCTTTGCATCGGGACAATTGGCTATGTGGGCAATTCTTTTAGTTGGTCTATTTAATTCAATTATGTTTCCTACCATTTTTAGTCTGGCAATTAATGGTTTAGGTCAGCATACCAGTCAAGGCTCAGGTATTTTATGTTTAGCAATTGTTGGTGGCGCTATTTTACCACTTATTCAAGGTGTTTTAGCCGATAGTATTGGTTTACAAAACTCATTTTTCTTACCCATTATTTGTTATATATTTATTGCCTATTATGGCTTGTCGGGTAGTAAACCAGTTTCAGATAAGGTGTAACGAATAATATGTCTATTAAAATAAATTTAATTAAAAAAATCGTTAACCCTTTAATCGTAATTACAATTGCTTCATCACTGCTTGCTTGTAATGGCAATGTTAATTCAGATAAAGCTCAGGTAGATATCGATGTTAATACAAAAAATAGTATAAACATTTGGCCAGTACTTGATATTGAAGTCAAAAGAGATAAGGAAGTTGAAGCTAATGTATTAATAATATTAGCAAGTATGACTTTAGAGCAAAAAGTTGCACAGATGATTCAGCCTGAAATCAAAGATATTACTGTTGAAGATATGCGTAAATATGGCTTTGGCTCATACCTGAATGGTGGTGGTGCGTTTCCTGATAATAATAAATATGCAACACCGACTGATTGGATAAGATTAGCTGAAAATATGTATCAAGCATCCATTGATGATTCTATTGACGGTAGCAACATCCCTACTATGTGGGGTACTGATGCGGTACATGGTCATAATAATGTTATTGGTGCTACTTTATTTCCACATAATATAGGCTTAGGGGCGACTAACAACCCTGCGCTTATTGAAAAAATTGCAAGTATTACAGCTAAAGAAGTGATGGTTACGGGTATAGATTGGGTTTTTGCTCCAACAGTTGCCGTTGTTCGTGACGACCGATGGGGTCGTACCTATGAAGGTTATTCTGAAGATCCTGAGATCGTTCGGAATTACGCCAGTGCTATTGTTAAAGGTCTGCAAGGTTCAGTAAGTAAAGACTTTTTAGGTGAACAACGTGTTATCAGTACCGTTAAGCACTTTATTGGTGATGGTGGTACGGTAAGTGGTGACGACCAAGGGGATAATATTACCAGCGAAGAAGACTTATTTAAATTGCATGCACAAGGTTATGTTAGTGGCTTATCGGTTGGTGCACAATCAGTGATGGCTTCGTTTAATAGTTGGCATGGTGTTAAAAGTCATGGCAATAAATATTTAATGACTGACGTATTAAAAGACCGTATGGGTTTTGACGGTTTTGTTGTTGGTGACTGGAATGGTCACGGACAAGTAAAAGATTGTAGTAATGAAAGTTGTCCGCAAGCAATTAATGCGGGTTTAGATATTTTTATGGTACCAACCAGTGCGTGGAAACCATTATACGAAAATACTATTGCGCAAGTTAACAAGGGTCAAATTAGTATTACAAGAATTGATGATGCTGTTAGCCGAATTCTAAGAGTAAAAATACGAGCAGGGTTATTCACCAAACCAAGTCCTAAAAATCGACCTTTATCAGGAAAAACTGATTTAATTGGTTCAATAGAACATCGAGCAGTAGCCCGACAAGCAGTGCGTGAATCATTAGTTCTACTTAAAAATAAAGCTAACTTATTACCATTAATGGCTAATCAAAATGTACTAGTTGCAGGAGATGGTGCAGATAATATTGGCAAGCAATCCGGTGGTTGGACTATTACATGGCAAGGTACAGGTAATAATAATACTGATTTCCCTGGTGGTAGCTCAATTTATGATGGTATAAAAAAAGTTGTTAACGATGCTGGTGGTAAAGTTAAACTTAGTGTTACCGGTGAATTTACAGATAAACCTGACGTTGCTATTGTTGTCTTTGGAGAAGAGCCTTATGCAGAAGGTAATGGCGATTTAGATAACCTTGAATACCAACGTGGTAACAAAAAAGACCTAGTGCTATTAAAGCGCTTAAAAGCACAAGGTATTGCTGTTGTTGCTGTATTTATTAGTGGACGTCCAATGTGGGTAAATGCGGAACTTAATTCCTCAGATGCTTTTGTTGCTGCTTGGTTACCAGGCTCCGAGGGTAACGCGTTAGCCGATGTTTTATTTAGTCAAACCGATGGCTCTATCAATCATGATTTTGTTGGTAAACTTTCTTATTCATGGCCAGCACGTTCAGATCAAACGACGGTTAATAGGTTTGATGAAAATTATGCGCCGTTATTACCTTATGGTTTTGGTTTAACCTATGGTGCAGATAATATTTTAGTTGATGACTTATCAGAAAATTCAGTAAAAATATCTAGTAATGAATTAACGGCACAGGCCTTGTTCGATAGAAGTGCTAAAGCGCCTTTTCATCTGTTTCTATCCAACGAAAAAGAAAGAACAGAATTAACGTCTAGTGTTTTAGTATTAGAGACTATTGCGGTAAAAACAACAGATCGAGACGTTCAAGAAGATTCCCTTGTTGTTAGTTGGAAAAATACAGGCAAAGGTAGTATCCATTTAACATCATCATTTCCGTCAGATATACGCTCATTTAATGAAACTGATGGTTATTTAAGTTTTGATGTAAATATAAATCAATACCCAAGTAAAAAAGCGTGGCTTGAAATGAACTGCGAGCAAGAATGTCAGGGTGTAGTGGATATTACAAATACGTTAGCCACACTGACATTAAATGAATGGCACACTATTAATGTGCCATTATCTTGCTTTAAAGCATCAGGAACCGATATGGCTCAAATATTTACGCCATTTAAACTGTCTAGTGAAGGAGTATTTAGCTTAACACTTGGTAATATTTATATAAAACCAGGGAGTCACGTTGACGCAGACAATATAGT
This sequence comes from uncultured Colwellia sp., assembly GCA_913049915.1. Taxonomy (GTDB): domain Bacteria; phylum Pseudomonadota; class Gammaproteobacteria; order Enterobacterales; family Alteromonadaceae; genus Colwellia. The sequence continues at coordinate 13,327 of CAJWZC010000039.1, read as the reverse complement.
TTCATGTTCAGAGTAATCGTTTAACGGAAACTTTGGTTATAATTTTATTTTATATAAAGTCACAACTTTGGTTTTTTACAAGGCTTTTATACGCTAACTAAAATAATAAAAATTGAGGTGAAATTATGAAGCAGTTTTCTAAAGGGATGATGGTAGTTTGTGCTGTCATCAGCTTATCAGCTTGTGGTGGAGGTGATTCTGAATCGACAGTCGCTGTTCAATCAACGACTCCAAATAATTTAACAACACCTGATACCGCCGACACTGCTGTGGCAACTCTTCAAGATCTTACTGAAATGGTATTAATTAGCGATCAATGGCAGCTGGTTTGGCAGGATGAGTTTGAAAATGAAATCATTGATTTAACTAAATGGTCTTTGGAAGTGAATTGTTTTGGTGGAGGCAATAACGAGCAACAATGTTATACCGACCGCGCTGAAAATGCATTTATTGAGCAAGGTATTTTGAAAGTAGTTGCTTTGAAAGATAACTTTACTGGTCCAGCGGCTCAAGATGATGATGCTAATTATAATCCCAGTAATACCCGTACTTTACCTTATACTTCAGCGAGATTACGCAGTAAAAACAAAGGTGATTGGACATTTGGTCGCTTTGAAATACGCGCTAAATTACCACAAGGACAAGGGACTTGGCCTGCTATTTGGATGTTACCGACTGATTGGGCATACGGTGGCTGGGCTGGCTCTGGCGAAATCGATATTATGGAAGCGGTTAACTTAAAAGCGAAATCTGATGAAATTGGTGCCGTGGCAGATCAAGAAGAATCAAGAGTCCATGGCACCTTACATTATGGACGAGCATGGCCTGGGAATGTGTATTCGGGTCAAGAATTTCATTTACCTGGGGGTATAAACCCAGCAGATGATTTTCATGAATATGCTGTTGAATGGCAATCAGGTGAGATTCGTTGGTATGTTGATAATATCCACTATGCTACACAACGTGATACTGGCTGGTACTCACAATATATGAATAATGATGGTGTATTAGTTAATGGTAAAGGTGGGGCACCGTTTGATCAAAGGTTTCACTTATTATTAAATTTTGCTGTCGGTGGGACTTGGGCTGCTAATGTTAATGACAAAAGTATTGATGAAAGCATATTTCCACAATCATTAGACATTGATTATGTCAGAGTCTACGAATGTTCTGTTTCACCATCGACAGGTGCCGGTTGTGAAGCGATTTCTGATAATGCTGCCTTGATAAAAGGACATCAAGCACCAGCTCTATAATTGCTCAAGTACTCTTAAAATTCTTATTGATTGTATAAGAGAACTATAGAACGTTTAAATGCTAATTAAGACTTTAAAAGGTATTAGTTAGCATTTTTTTTGATATATAAACTAATATTACGATAAGTATCTATCCAATAAATAGCTTTATTATTAACCAGACAATCTAATAATTCTTGATGAGCATGTTTTGATACCGAAAGGTGATGGCCACCAACACCATGAAAAGTAAAGTTAGCGATAGTACCATGCAAAGCCTTTTTTTGTGCATAAGCGATTAGTTTAGCACCTGAGTTTCCTGATGGGGTCCAAACTGGAGCATCCATAATATTTATTGAACGACGATTTTGTCGGATCTTTCCTACATAGGATTTAATACCAACAAAAGTGTTATGAAGAGTAGCTACGTAGTTTTTATTTTCTACAATTTTATCGGTACAAGGTACAGTAAAGCTTCTTATTGTTTCACCATCAATTGCTTTTAAAAATGAGTTGGCTGTATGCACTTCTTGAATAATTTCAGCAAAGTATTTTTTATCTAAATCATTATGTTCTGATACCCATTCTCTATTGGGCAATGATCGTCGACAAGCATGATTAATAGAATGATTTCCTAGCTCATGGCCCTGTTGAGCTACTTCTCGCCAATCAGTCAATCGTTCTGCCACGGTAGGCGAGTTAAGTGTTAAATAGAAAGTCCTTTTAAGATTGAGCTTATTAAGGGTGGGTAAAGCATAATCAAGTTGACTGTTTAAGGCATCATCATAGGCAATCCTTACTGCTGCTTTAGCATTATTAGGCCAAAATAAATGCTCATTAGCTAATGAGGGAAGTGATAGTATGACTACTACAATAATTAAATAATTAAATATTTAATTATGTTTCTGCTTAACTTGCCTAGTCTTCTATTTCAATACTGTTATAAATATGGATATAAAAATAGATAAATAATCTTGAGGTTATCATTTGACAAAATCACAATGAATTCTCTCTATCGCCTAAACCCTAAGAATACTTTTATAAACTTAAGGATATAGCTACTCCCACTAAGATGTTTAGCTTGGTTTTTTTATATGCTTAAATTGTTATTAAGTGGATGTAAACTGATATGTTCTTAAGTATCTTAGTAAAGAAATTACCACTTATATGATAATTACCCACTGCCCACTCAAAATTTATTAGGTGGTTATAAAGATTATAAGTAGGTTTACATTAACTGAAGGTATGCCATCAAGGTTTGATATATACGAATTTTTAGCTTTCTTAGTTAACTTAATTGAAGTATATCAATAAAAATATTGATAATATCTAAAGAGATATCATCAATATTGAAGTAATGTATCATATAAAGCTTGAGCAATTAATCGCTACTCACTACTAAATAATACTAATGAATTATTGAGCAATGCCCACAGTGATATCGTCTATAGAAACGTCACCGACTTCATCACCCATATCAAATAACACACGGCTATTATCATCACCAAAACCAGTAGCAGGAACAACAATAAAATATGTTACCCATTCCGTCGTTATAGCAACAGATTCTACCGCATTATCCCACGGGTCATGTGCTAAGCCAACACCAACAGTAATATTTCGAGCGACAGAAGCTTTTGCTTTAAATTCTACTACATAAATTTCATCAGGTATAATGGTCATAACTTGGCTTAAGTTAACATCCCATGGATTACCAGCAGTTGCTATTGAGGCTTCGTAATAACTTCCTACTGGCTCAGTTGTAGCAAAAATATCAGTGCCTGCAGAGTCAAGAAGCGAGATGTTACGTAATTCAATGTCTCCTATAATTAGACCACCCATATCAAAGATAGTACGACTTTGATCACCACCAGCGTCAGAAGCTACCATCAGTTCATATGGTGCCCATTCAGTGGTTAACTCAACTATGTGTATGTTATTTGTATATGGGGCACCACTTAAACCAAAACCAGCGGTCATAGGACGAGCTGTAGAGGCCTTAGCATCATAACTTAACGTATAAACTTCACCTGCAACTAACGTTAACGCATGACTGAGGTTTATATCATAAACATTCTCTGTTGGCTCTGGAACAAGCTGTTCATAGACAGAGACACCGGGGGCTTCAGACCAGTCAGTAAGTCCAGCATCAAATGAACTGTTTATTAATAAGTTGCCTGCTGTATCTGGCTTGCCACCACTTCCTACTGAAATAAGGGCATTCTCAGAGCTAGTAAACATACCATCAGTTACGTTTACGCTGACAGAGCTAAGACCTTTGTCACCTGACCCAGGAGTACCTGATAAAATACCTGTGCTAGCATCAAAATTTAACCAAGAGCCATCGGGAAGAATTGCGGATAAAGTTAAGTCATCACCATCAGCATCACTTGCTGTAAAGGTATGACTATATTCTTCATCTACGGCAGCAGCTGTTTCAGCAGCGGTACTAGTAAATTGTGGAGCTGCAAATCTTGGACCAATAGAGTCACCATCTACTGGTTCCAAATCAGCACCACAGCCAGTCAGTGCAATAGCTAAAGCTAAAGTTGACAGCTTAATTTTTAAATTTTTAGTTTTCATCATGTAGTATTCCCCTAGATATTATATTGTTAGAACTGCATACTCACACTACTTAAAAGAGGAAAAAACAATAAGTTTTTAGTCCAATTGTAATGTCTGATGCAGCGAGTCCATTTATATGGGTATCGCTATTAATTCCACTGGAAGCGCTACCAATTTTTTATAGAAATGCTTCCAATTTATTTTGGAGCACAACAATCTTATTCTGGAAGCGCTTCCATTTATACCACCAGTAATGCTTATAAAAAAGGTTTTTTTTACATTATTTTACTTTTCTTATATTTATAACTATATATTGACGGTTAATTTTTACCGGTAACAGTATATAAAGTAACAAACTCAATAAGCTATTGAATTTGTCTGTTTATGCTTACTAATTTAACTCGACCTTATATAAAAATTATTTTCGTTTAATATTATTTTTTGATTAAAAATTTAACATAGCAGATATTATTTAACTGTTGCCTTACAATATTGTTCAATAAAATCTAAATGATCAGGCCAATTATCAACTTTACGCTTAACGGATAGCCTAATATTATCTAAAAATTTTTGTAATTCATTATCGTCCATTAAATCAACAATAGGATGATATTGTTCGGGCATTAATCCCTGTCCCATCATTACTTGTACCCAAGATGTTTCTCCAAAAAGTTCTTCTTCTTTTTTGAAAACATTAGCGCTTTCTTTGAATAATAACATTCGGTGTTTTAGTGTTTCAGGGATATCCATAGTGCTACAGTATCGCCAAAAAGGGGTATCTTTACGTTCAGTTAAATTATAATGTAAAATAATGAAATCTTTAATGCTATCAACTTCGGTTTTAGTTTGCGTATTAAATTCATCAACATCAGCTTGCTTAATGCCTTGTGATGGAAACATTTGCATTAAACGTATTATCGCTTTTTGAAACAAATGGATACCGGTAGATTCTAGCGGCTCAATAAAACCAGAAGATAAGCCAATTGCAACACAGTTTTTATTCCAATGTTTACGACGAGAACCTGTTTTATATTTAATAACGCGAGGTTCATTTAGCATTTCACCTTCAATATTAGCTAATAAAGTTTGTGTCGCCTCTTCGTTAGACATGTATTTACTGCAAAAAACAAAACCATTACCGGTTCGATTTTGTAAGGGTATTTTCCACTGCCAACCTGCATCTCTTGCAATAGAGCGCGTGTAAGGTACTGGTTTACCGACGGTTTTAGTTTGAACCGCAATAGCGCTATCACAAGGTAAAATGTGTGACCAATCCTCATAGCCGGTATGTAGCGCTTGTTCAATTAACAAACCTCTAAAACCAGTACAATCAATGAATAAGTCACCTTCGACTACCTTACCATTAACTAATTCCAGTGAATCAATAAAGCCGCTATCTTTATCTACAACCACTTTATTAATACAACCTTCAATTCGCTTTAAACCATGTTTTTCAGCTATTTTTTCTAGAAATACAGCATATAAACCAGCATCTAGGTGATAGGCATAGTTAGAGGCTTGGTTCGCTTCTACAGTAAACTTACCTTGCCTAGCACCTAAGTGTTCAGGTACGTAATCACCTATTTCTGAAACTATGCCACGCTGCTTTCCCTTCAACCAAAAATGTTGAAAATCAGCTGCCCAGCAATTATGTCCTAAAAATCCAAAGGAGTGGATATAGTCTTTGTTAACATTTCGCCAATTTTCAAATGAAATACCCAACTTGAAAGTAGCATTTGTCGCAGCCATAAACTCCTGTTCATTAATACCTAATAATCGGTGAAAAATATGTAAAGTAGGTATAGTCGCCTCACCAACCCCCACGGTAGGAATATCATCAGATTCAACGAGTACAACCTCTAAATTTTTACCAAACAGCTTTGATAATGCAGCAGCTGTCATCCAGCCCGCAGTTCCACCACCGGCAATAACAACTTTTTTTATAGCTTTGTCATTCATATTTAAATTATCCTTACCAATATAATTATCAGTTTAATAAGATTATTTTAGATTATATTTTTAGTTTATTAAGTAAGTCAGCCCTGATTTTTTTTGCTGAATTTATCTCTAAAGGTTGAGATAACATCCCTTTAACAATGTCAGGAATATGATCTAAATCGTTGTCTTGATAATCAAAAATATAATAATCGAAAATAGCTTTCCATGCCTGTCTTTGAGCTGGAGGAAGATTCCTTAAACTTAAAATTGCTAATTTCAATACATTTTCTGGTTGTCCCATAAACGCGGGACTGTCTCGCCACCAATGGGTGACGAGCACATTAAATGCACTTAATGCTTTTACGTGATGCCACCACATAGCAGGAAGAAATAAGGCGTCGCCCGATTCTAACTCTGCAACTTGAGCGACTTGTAATGCTTGCTTAAATTTAGGGAATTTTTTGAAGTCAGGTTTTTCAAAGTCAATTAAACTAATATCACGACCACCTGGAGACATTTCCATTGGCCCGACATACAAGTTAGCTATCTGCTCTGGAGGGAATAAAGTAAATCGTCTTTTACCTGCAACACAACATGCGAGGTTATTAGGAAAGTCATAATGTGCCGCTATTTTACTTTGATTACCAATCCAAATACTGGTTAATGGTTTTAAATGATCAATTGATGCATTATTTTTATCATTATAACCAGGAAGCCAAGTATTAATTTCTGTTGAGGCAACATAGATTGTGGGAGGGGTACTATCGGCTGCATGTGCTAATAATTTATCTAAGACTACATTAAGATCTGCATTTATACTTTTATAGTTAAAGCCGCTCATATCGTCATTATAAAAAACACGCCCTTGTGTTTCTGGTTCACCATAAGCACTATGTACAGGCTTGTTATTATAAAATTTACGCAAATAATTCGCCGCATGTTCAGATGATTTTTTACTTTCAATCACCATCGGCCATTTATCGCCAAAACCTTTTAGAATAAGAGGTTGTGTTGATGATAAAACAAATTCAGGTATATCACCTGGTTGACAATTTGTTATCTCTTTGACTTTGTTTACTATCGCCAACATGTGCATATACCAAGTTTAAATTTGCTAAGAAAAATCATGAGTCTAAACGGATTAAAGAGCAAGTTTTTCATTCTTCTTACTAATTAATTTTCTAACATTCGCTTGTGATGAAATAGTCATATAGATCGCTTGTAAATATCCTTTTTTCTGTAGCGACTTTAAAATATCACTACTCAGTTGATTAAGTTTATCTTCGTTAATAGTATAAAAGCCAAGCATTTGATTTTTTGAATGATCATTTAGAGTGATATCTAAAGTCACTGGTTCTAATAATTGATGTTCAATTAAAGCCTCAATGAAATTATTACTATCAATGACTCCATGATGAATAGCTTCCAGTAAATCTGCAACTTTATCCAAATAAGGACTATTCCCACCATGCTCTAAAAATAAAGATTCACCTTGTTCTTGATTAACACGGGGATTATCAAGATCTATGTTCAGCATTCGCTGCTGCTTTTCAACACCTTCTTCATTCAATGTTTGTATACCGATTAAGAACGGCTGTCTTGCAATCATCGCTGGGATATAATCCGCAGACCACTTATTATCAGAAAGGTATAAATTCTCTTTATTTTCAAAACCAAACAAGGCGAGTGGAAAAAATTTACCAGTATCAGGATCTTTATTAAAAAAGATCGGGTAATAGGCTTGTATACTTTTAAATTCCATCGGAAAGGTTTGTGTATACCATAGGTTGTCACCATAAGTTGCAGAACGTTCAGTGATAATTTTTAAGTTTTGGTGGTCGATGTTATTTAGTAAAACAGAATTTGTCATTTTTAATCCATATATTAGTTATTTTTATTAAAGAGAGTTACTGTATTTGTAATGCTAAATTTTAGGTAAACCATACTTTTTAATCTTGTTAATCAGTTCACGATTTGTTGGTAACACAGATAAAAGTTGCTGCGTTTTTTTTATATTATCATTAAATAATTTATCTGCTTCTACCTTATTACTTTCCCTTTTGTTGTGTTGCAATGGAGCCGTGACGAAGTTCATACCGTATAAAATGTATTGAAAACTTGCAGGTGGAAACATTTCTTCAGTGTGTGTTGCATCATAATGGTAGGGCGATTGGTATCGCCATAGCGTGATAAGTTCTTGTAAATTTTTAGGTATACTTTTTTCATTTTTATTATCTAGCCAATAAGCTGAATCAGTTCGTTGACTTAATACATAATGTAACTTTAAAAAATTGATTATGTTTTCCCAACGATGCAAAAACTTGTCATTAAAACGTTTGGCTATAATATCCATAGTCTGGCGATTCGCAGGTAACTGCTCACTGATCATTTTTGCAGAAAGTTCAATTAATGCTAAAGCAGAGGCTTCTAATGGCTCAATAAAACCGGCAGCCATACCTATAGCGACACAGTTTTTATGCCAAAATTTTTCTCTATACCCAGGATTTAAAGGTATTTTACGTATCATCAATGCATGAGCAGCATCTTCTCCCATTGAGGGGATTAAATAATTACGTAATTCTTGTTCTGCATCATCATGTGATATATGTGCACTTGAATAGGTATATCCAACACCTCGTCGTGATGGTAGCCCTATATCCCAAATCCAACCGGCAGTTTGTGCTGTAGATGAAGTAAATGATGCAATAGAACTATCACTACTTTCATAAGGCACATGAACAGCCAAAGCAGAGTCATTAAATAAAATATGCTTTTTACTAATAAAGGGGATTTTATAATGTTTAGCTAATAATAGTGATGACGTCCCAGTGCAGTCGATAAATAGATCGCCAAATATATCACCCTGATTTTTCGTGGTAATTGACGCTATATCGCCTGTCGCAGATGAATTTATTTTAGATACATGATCAATAACGTGTTTTACACCTAATTTAACTGTGCAGTGTTTTTGTAAAAATTGACCAAATTTACCCGCATTTAAATGGTAGCCATAATTGGCTACAAATGAATATTCAGCAGTCGATATTTGTTTTGGCGCTAAACCATGAGCACCTAAATGACTTTGTTCACAAACGGCATCGGCAAAACTAATTTTATCACTAAACGGTTGCCAATATGATGAAAGGTTTATCTCATTAAACCCATTGGGTAAGGTGAAGGGATGATAGTAGTGCTCGTTAGTATTACTTATCCAGTTAGTAAACTTCGAACCTTGTTTAAAGCTTACATCGCACTCGAGTAAAAATTCAGTTTCTGAAATCCCCATTTTTTTCAACGTACTGCGCATTGACGGCCAAGTGCCTTCACCAACACCTATAGGTGGAACATCTGTAGATTCAACCAGGATAATTTCTATCCCTGAACCTTGGTTATTAGAATGTTCTGCAGCGATAATACCCGCCGTTAGCCAACCAGCAGAGCCTCCACCAACAATAACTATCTTTTTTAATGGTTTATTCATAAATTTTATTTCTTAAATAGTTAACTAAAAATTAGGTTTTCTCTACTAACTATAGCGTGCCTTAATCTATCTAACTACTGCTACTTACACGATATTAAGACCACTCAATATGTTCAAATATAATTAATATATACACCTACGTTTTTAGTAAAATTTATTTCCACTTGTTGTAAAATATAAAAACCGCATAAATTATTAATTTAGCGGCTTTTATCATTCCTTAATCACCCAAGTTATTATTAGAACGTATAACGAGCGCCTAGTGCAAAACGAGCACCTGTTTGCGTATAATTTAATACTTCATAGGTGCTACGACCACGTGTACGCCTCTTTTCATCAGTAATATTAATACCGTTGAAGAAGACAGTTAAGCCTTCAACTTGTGATATATCATAATTTATCGCTAAATCAACTTGGCTGTATTCTTCTACATACACTGGAGAAGCCCCCACATCTCCTTGGAAATGAGATGCTAAGTATTCATCACGCCAGTTGTAGGCAACACGTATAGAAAAACCATGTTTCTCGTAAAAACCAACCACGTTAGCGGTATCACTAATACCAGTTTCAGCAACTTGATCAGAATCATAGTTAACACCATTATCATTCACTGAGCTACCAATAGAGGCATTATCATACGAATTATCAGAGTTAACTAAGGTATAGTTAACAATCGTACCAAATCCACTATCACCAAATAAATGTTGCACAGCAAATTCAACACCATCAAATCCTGATTTTTCAGTAGAGTTAGCGAATGATGCAATATTAAATTGTACTAATGGATCTTCCGGACGACCGTTTATTTCTACATTACCACCAACAACATTTACCGATGGGTCCGTAATATTTTCAGAAATCCACAGGCGTTGAGCTGGACGATCATCAGCATCAACACCAGCTGTAATAGCCTGTTCTACAAACGGACTTGTTAGCGCGCCAGGGTTAGTAAGATTATTTTGGGTATAAACAGTCTCTGTTCGGATACTTTCGTTAGTAATATCTTTTTGGAAATAACCTAATGAAATATAACTACCTTCGCCATAATACCATTCTGCCGACAGGTCAAAATTTGAAGCTTCAAGGGGTAATAAACCTGCATCACCAGAGTTACCTGCACCAGGACTATTTACCCGGGCTAATCCACCTAGTGATGTACCACCAATCATTTGTCCATAACTTGGACGACCTATCGTTTCACTGAAAGCAGCACGAAGTATAATATCGTCGGTTACTTCTAAATTAAAATTAATACTTGGTAATACATGATCATATTTACCAGTTTTAGTTTGAAACTCAGTTCCACCAGATAGAGTTAACGGTAATTCAGTATCGCCAACCCAAGTTGTTGCGTTAAAACCAGGAACATTTGATGTAGTTGAAATTTCTGTTTCTTCATAACGCACACCTAAATGCACATCAAATGGCATATTGCCTATTTCACCATCATAATTATATTGGAAGTATACCGCGGCCATTTCTTCTTGGGTATATTGATCGGTACCAAGTGCATAATCTGTTGAAGGACAAAAAGACGAACCACAATCACCAATAATACCTGGCTGTATAGATAAGGTGTCTTCAGCAATTTGTCTGACGTCAAGAAAGTCAAATTCAAAATAAGTATTTAAAATATCTGGCGCCCAATCAGTACCAGTAACTTCAACAAAATCACTGAAATCTCCACCACTTTCGTCGAACTGGTCTAGAATAGTTTTACGGGTAAAGTTTTCATCTCCAAACGATCCAGGCTCACCTTCACCCCCCCAGTTATTACGTTGTACCGTTCTTCTTTGGTCACGATTTTCAGCGGTTGTCATAGCTATACCAAAGTCTATACTGCCCGCTTCTTCAAAGACAAAAGTACCGTTAAATTGATGTTGCTCAATATGAGATTTATCTTGCTCATTACTAAAAGAACTACCTGTTACCTGCATATCTGACGCCATCACCGCATTACCACCACGCACTGCAAGCGTCGGTAAAACACCAGTAAAATCAGTAGCGGATGCCGTACGAATAAGTGCTCGTGCCGCTAAGTTGTTATTAGAGCCATACTCATTGTTTGGTGAGTTTTCAGCGTCTGAATCATGATAATCGTATGACAAGTTTAAACTGTCATTAACTTGCCAAGCAAGGTTAAAACCTATTGAAGAGGTTTTATCACGTATACCATAATCACCAGAGCCCATCGCTAAATCTGTTGGATCATCATAAACTTCAGAATGTAATAATGGTGAGGCAACATTACCTGATGTCCATACATCAACAGCATTTCCTGGAGAGGCATACCAAGCTGAAACATTCGCTACTTGTGTATTTTGTTCTTTTTGAATATAAGTATAATCTAATGTCGCCGTGATATTTTCCATCGGGCTGTACTGTAATACTAACTGAGCGTTAGTTCTTTCACGTTGTACCTCTTCAAAAGTATAAAAAGTAGTTTGTGGGACAGAATAAACGTCTGGATTGTCATTACGATTAAATTGATTACTTTGACTATTTTCTATAGGACCAAAGCGATTATTGCCGCTGATGTCTTGGCCATCAGGGTCATAACTTCTCCAACCAGTACTTACGCCTGCTTGTTGATTACCACTTTCACGTTCTGAATAACTTGCCGAAAGAGAAATACCAAAAGTATCATCGGCAAAGGTATTTGAATATAATCCTGATAATTCAGGGGTCGTACCACCTGTCTGTGCTGAGGTGTCATTTAAAGCTTGTGCACTAACAACTGCATGCATGCCAGGATTATCTAGTGGTCTATTCGTTTTAATGTTAAGTGTTGCACCAATGCCACCCGTAGACATTTTTGCCATCGATGTTTTGTAAACTTCAACACCACTGATACCTTCTGCTGCAACGTTTGAGAAGTCAAAAGAACGATCACCTGTTGTATTGGGCATTTGACGGCCATTCAACAAGATTAAGTTACGGTCTGCACTAAAGCCACGAACAGATACTTTACTACCTTCACCATTAGAGCGATCAATTGAAACACCGGTAATACGTTGTAATGATTCTGCTAAGTTAGAGTCTGGAAATTTACCTATATCTTCCGCATTAATCGCATCGACAATACCACTTGAAGAACGCTTAATATCCATTGATTTGATCATACTGCTACGGATCCCCGTAACTTCAATCACTTCAATGTTATTTTCTTTTTCTTCTTCAGCAGCAAAAACGGGTGCTATCGTCGAGACTCCTAAAATTATGGATAAGCTTGTAGCAAGTTGAGTCTTTTTAAAGTTTGATTTCTTCATGTATATCCCCTTAGCATTTCATATTATAGTAGTTATATTATGGAAGCGCTTCCAGTTAGGGTTAAAAAAAACACCTTTTATATTGGAAGCGCTTCCATAAAATAGGATGATTTGCTAATAAGGTCAATAGTAATTATTAAAAAATGTAAACTATTTTAGAGTATTTACTCTGAGTATTTTTCGAGTAATTTTTTATCTTTTTGAATTTATTACTTTAAATTCTTAATCGAGGTGGTTTTTTTTCTCATTGATTACTTAATTAATTATTTATTAAATTAGATAAATCGTATTTTTTAAACTATTTATTACTTCCTTTAATTTTCCATAAAAGTAACTTTACTCGTGTATGAAATAAATATTGTCGGTAGAGGCATTAAATTACTAAAACTAGCATATAAAAAAGACTACAAGTACAAACTGCTGGCCTATCATTAAAAGTTATTATCTAAACCCAAGTAATTTGAATATACAGGACTTAGCTGGAATTAAAAGCGCATTTAGATAAGGCTTTGATTGAAATAATAGTCATTCGATTGTCGAAAAAAATAACACACTATAAATCGTTTAAACCAACTCTGTTAATGTTATGAGCTAATAATAGAGTTTTTCCACCCTTCCTCAATAAAATAACTATTAATAAAAGTAGACGCCTTTATCATACTTAGTTCAGGCATCCAGAAACTAGCCTCTTCAAGCAGAAGGGTTATATATCATGAGGAAATGAATAGAGCGTTATCTGGTTATTAGCAAAGCTGGTTAAGGTAAGCAGCTGCACCGAGCAGGCCTGGTTGACTTTCTGTTATGATATATGTCGGCGTTTGTTCGTTTAAATGTGACAT